>CAXQPR010000051.1:0-2675 GCA_964225855.1 Salipiger bermudensis
CCTCCGCAAGGAACTGATCCAAAGCCTCTGTCGATGGGCGCTGCAAGGCCAGCAAACAGCGACGCAACCAGATGGAACTGTCGAGATCAGGCGGTGTCCGGTGGCTGTAACCCACCGGCCGGGGCTGCCCAAGAATCGATTCGAGCTGGTCAACCTGCTTGGCATAGGCCGCTCTCAAGCGGGAATCGTCCCGCCATGGCGCCAGCAAGGTGAGGCAAGCCAGCGGCACCCACTGATCAGAAACGCCGGGGCTGAGGGCAAACCCACACCAACCATCGCTCGCCCCAGCAAGCCATTCAATGGCGCACTCCAGGGAGCTTCGGCGCTCTGTGGCCGCCTTGCTGCCGGTGACCATCACCCCGAGATAGGCCTTGTGATCCACAGGAACACCGGCTTCCACCACCACTTTCTGATGACTGAGGCCTCCACGCAGCGCCAAGTGATTCGCGCCGTAGGCCACGGATGGCACATGCACAGAGGCCTGCATCAACTGCTGCAAACGCCGGGCCGGGAGTAGGGCCTCATGAACCGGCCAGGCTGGCCACTGACTCGCATCGGCAGGCACCTCACCGGGGTAGCCGACGATGGTGTGCTCATGGCGATAACGGGGAAACACCTCCAGGGCATAGCGCTCCTGAACGGAATGACGACTCTCCAGCGCCAAGGCCAGGGGGAATGCCTCGAGTCCAGCACGCAGTGCAGCTGGAAAATCAATCGCTTCGAGTAGAGCCTGCGGGTTGCTGACTGCAAACAGAAAGCGCCAGCCACTCCCTTGTGGATCCAAATCGAGGCCCACCTGCTCAACGCCATGAACAGGCAAGGCATCCAGCGCTGACCACCAGCCCGTATCAGGGAGAGGGAGACGTTGCTGCAAAGGCGGCGTCAGCTGACCATGCAGGTCTTCGAGCTGATGCCTGAACTCTGCGGGTGGGAGAGCGTTAAGTGTCTGACGAAACAGCAGAAATGATTGGCCAGCCTGACGGCGTGGCGGCTGCGTCAGTTCCAACCACGCTTCCGGACGGAACAGATCCTGAGCCTGCAGAAAGGGCAACAGATCACTGATCTGCAGGCCAGAAGCAAAGCTGCCATCCGCACGCAGTAACGGTTGCAGAAGATTGGTCCAACGTTGGACGCGCCCATTCAGCACCCAAGCGGCCAGATGGGGGCGGCGGCGCAGCCCCCGTTTGGACACCTCCAAACCGATAGCCGGTGCATCCACTGGTGTCAGCCCCTGAAGGAACTGGCGTTGAAACGGCGAGGGCGACAAGGTCGACAACAACTCCTCGATCGGGGAGTCGTCGGTCCAAAAGCTCTGCCAGCTCGCCCGCATACCAAAAGAACTTCTGGGGCGACATGATGGCAGCCACAGCGGGAGACAGCCTTGATTCAGGCGACAGTGCCCCGCGCGGGCCTCGGAGGATTGCAAGGACTGGCCAAAGGATTTTGCAAACGCAGCAAGCTCGCCCGGATCGCCGCGCTACTGGCCTCACCACCTGCAGACTCCAACGCCAACTCCACCAACACCGGCTTGGAAACCAGCGTGCTCGAGTTCGGCCAACACTGGGATTTCCGCGAAAATCTCTGGACACAACACGCCGAACTGGAGCGATGGTTGCTCGAAGAGGAGCCAGCTCAACTGGCAGCAAATCTTCTCCAGAGCGACCAGATCTGGTTATTGAGGGATCAGACCTACTTCAAACCTCCGGGCAGCGAGCACACCCCTTGGCATCAGGACGCCCTGTTCATCCCCGTGGAGGGGTCCACGTTCCTCACCCTGTGGATTCCGCTCACCCCAATCACGGATCACGACGATGCGCCCTTGGAGTATTGGCAACCACCCCATGCCAGTTGTCATCTGCTGGAAGGGGGTAGCGATTTAAGCCACTACCAGCACTACGAAAGAGAGTGGCAACAGAACGCGGTGTGGAAACACCTCACCACCCTGGGGCTTCAACCCGGCGACTGCAGTTTCCACGATGGATGGACCCTGCATGGCAGCCGAGGCCATCGGGCTGCTGAGCAACGGCTCGCCTTTGTCGCCGTCTACGGCTGCGGAGAAGGAGTCTTAAGACTCAACCCTTCCATGGCGCACGCCCCAACATCCCTGCGCAATCAAGTGCAACTCCTGCGCCAAGGCCTTCATCAATCCTGTTTCGCAGGGATGAAAGAAGGAGACCCTGTTCCCGGGTATCACAATCCCTGGATCAGAAGCAGACCATCGGCGAATTTCCCCATACACTCACCGCACACCTTTCAAAACGCATGAGCGATTTCGATCAGGATCAACAGGAATCCAACAGTTCCGAAGAGCAAAGCACCACTGCCAACCAACAGACCCTGACCTTCGATGGCCGGGTCTATCCCATGCAGTCACTGCCTCCTGAGGCCATCAATCTGCTCAACGATCTGATTCGCTCGGAAAACGAACTGAACGAGCATCGCTTCCGCATGCGTCAGCTCTCAGCTGCACAGCAAAGCCTGACCGCAGCCCTGGGCCAAATCATTCAGAACGCAGGCATCGAACCGATCGCTGAAGGTGAAGAGAGCGATTCTGCATCTGAAGAAGCAGAAGCCGCTTGATTTCTATCTATAAATAGGCTCGTCTTACGATACGAATTCAAACTCGAAAGCCCGCTCAAGACCCTTGGAGCGGGCTTTTTTTGCGTCAAATTTTG
>CAXQPR010000052.1:0-16210 GCA_964225855.1 Salipiger bermudensis
ACCCTGCGTTTCCCTGCCACGGCCGCCATCAGCTACACCGGCGCCACTCTGGTCAAGGCGGGCAACTTGGATGTGTTGTCCACTTCCCCGGCCAGTGCCACCTGCAGCGGCAGCGGCACATCCAACCGTTGTGATGATCCTGATCCCACCCCTGAGCCCGAGCCCGAGCAGGCCACCACAACCTCGGTGACCCCCACCGACGACCAAGCCGCCAAGGCCGCCTTGCTGGTGGATGCGGTGGCGGATGTGCCGGTGCTGCCGCCCGCGCAGCAGAGTTTGCAGACCGCTGAAGGCGGCGAGCTGGAAGCGGGCGACGCCGATCTGGGCGGTCCACCCTCCGCCCAACCCCAGAGTTCCGAGTCCACCCTGGTGGTGGACCTGGCGGATGGCACCGATCCTTCTGACACCACCAGCACGACCAGCACCGAGACCACCGCGTCAGCCGCCACCACCGCACAATCCGTGCCTGCCGATCAGGCCTCCGATCAGCTGAGCAGCTCTGATCAAGCCGCCACCAGCCGCACGGCATCGGCCTTGGGCCTGGAGGGGGCCGACAGCGAACTCCTGCCGGCGACGCCGACTGTTGATGAACTGAAAACGGTGCTGGCGCAGGTCGAGCGTGAGCGCCTGGCCGCCAGTCCGGCTGTGCTGCAGGTGCGCTTCACGGCCATGCCCAAGGCCCAGCAAGGTGAACTGGATGGGTTTCTGGATTTGACCCTGGTCAGTTCCAAGGCCCCCGTGCAAGCCAAGCGGGTGGAGGTCAGCCGCCAGCGGTTTGCTGGTTTGCTCAAGGCTCTGTATCGCCAGCTCTCTCGCCAGGAGCCGATGGCGGTGGAGAACCCGGCGTCCCCTAGCCGTCAATTGCATGCTCTGTTGGTCGAGCCGCTGCAGGAGGCCTTGCAGGCGCAGCAGATTCAGACCCTGTTGATCGCTGCCGACCAGGGGCTGCAGGCCGTTCCTTTTGCCGCCCTCAGCGATGGCAGTGCCTATTTCGGCAATCGCTATGCCTTTGGGTTGACGCCATCGCTGGCGCTGACCTCGTTGGCTCCAGCGTCGTCCGCTTCCCAGCGTCAGCTGGCGCTGGGTGCCTCTCAGTTCGATGGCCTGGCGCCCTTGCCGCTGGTGCCTCAGGAGTTGCAACGGATTGATGCTTCGGATGGAGCGGATCGCTATCTCAACGCCGACTTCACACCGCAGTCGCTGTTGGATCGGGCGTCTGATCAGCGTTACGCCCGTGTGCACGTGGCCACCCATGCCGACTTCCGTCCCGGGGGACCGGCGAACTCGGTGATTCACACCGGTTCCGGTCCGATGTCGATGGCTCAGTTCGCTCTGTTGCGCCGCGAACGGCAGGATCAGCCGTTGGATCTGGTGGTGCTCAGTGCTTGTCGCACTCTCCTGGGGGACAAGGACAGTGAATTGGGCTTCGCGGGGTTGGCGCTTCAGGCCGGCGCTCGCAGCGCGATTGGCACCCTCTGGTACGTCGATGACGTGGTCACATCGGCGTTCTTTGTGCAGTTCTATCGCTTCCTGGATCAAGGGTTGCCCAAAGCTGAAGCCTTGCTGCGCACCCGTCAGTTGTTCTCCTCCGGCGGGATTCGTCTGGTGGACGATCAGGTGCTGGGCGCCGGTGATGCTCCCCTCCTCAACGAACTCAGCCCAGCCCAGCGCCGGCGGATTACGGCTGGTGTGCAGAACCCCTTCTTCTGGGCCGGCATTGAGTTGGTGGGTTCGCCGTGGTGATCGATGCGCTGGGCGAGAGCCTGTGATCGAGATCACAGAAAGTTGTGACCGGGCTCAAGCTCTGCTGTGTCCGCAGCGGTCAAGCTGGAGCCATTCAGCCCCACCGGTCAGTTGCAAGACGTTTGATGGCACGCACTTTCCCTTTCACCGTTCTGGCTTTGTCATTGCTGGGCACCCTCTGCGTGGGTTCCTGGCTGCCCGAGGCTGTGCAGGCGGCTCCGCGCAATTCCTTTCCTGGGCGTCGCGTCGGTGGGGGCACCCGGGGTGAATGTGCGGCGCGGCCGATTGTTCATCTGGTGCCCCCATCGAGTGTGTTTGCGCCGGGGGCCACTGCTCTGATCGGTTGGCTGGAGGGACCGTCCTCGACCCCTCAGCCCTTGGAGGTGAGCCTGCGCGCCGCCGCCGCCGATGGCAGCGCTGATGCGGGTGCAGCTCCTGTGGTGCAGAGGCAGGTTCCGGCAGCCGCGAATCGCTTGGTGCTGCTCAGCATTCCCACGGGGCCACGGCCGCTGCTGTGGGAGTCGTCGTATCGCTGCGGTGCCGACGACGGAGATGATGAATTTGGCTTCATCACTGCATCTGCTCCGCCGGCCCTCAGTCTGTTGGTGCAGCAGGGTGGCCAGGAGGATCAACAGCTCCAGCAGCAGCTGGCCGGCCTCAAGGCATCCTGCGGTGCGACCACGCCGCTAGCCCCTCTTAAGACAGCCCTGCAGCTCGGCGATGACGTCATTGACGCCTCCTGGCCACAAACCGTCACGGTGGCGTGCTTTTGAGCTCGATCACCTCCAAGGGGTCTTGGCGACCTTTGACGCTGATGGCTCCCCAGGTTGTGCTGTGCACCTGAGGCGGTAGCTCGGTCAGCAGGGTCTGCGTCTCGCTCGACAGCAACACCCGCACCAACCCGTCATGGCGCTCCTTCTGGAGACTTTCCAGTCGAGATGCGCAGTTCACGGTGTCGCCGATCACGGCGTATTCCAACCGTTCGCTGCTGCCCAGGGATCCTGTAATCACCGTGCCGGAATGGATGCCGATGCGGATGCGCATCGCTGGTTGCCCTTCTGCGCTGAGGCTGCGGTTGAGATCGGCGATCTGTTGCTGGATGGCGAGCGCGGCAGCTACGGCGTTGGCGGCATCCACGTCAGCCCCACTCGATACCGGTGCTCCAAACACAGCCAGCATTCCATCGCCGGTGAACTTGTTGACCATGCCTCCACGGCTGGTCACGGCCTGAACGCCAATGCTGATGCCGCGGTTGAGCCATTGCATCAGGCTGGATGGGGGAAGCTGTTCGCTCAAGCCGGTGAAGCTGCTGATATCGCTGAACAGCACCGTCACCCACTGTTCCCGTCCGGTGAAGCGCCCGTCTTTGATCAGGTCTTCGCGTTGCTCCCAGAGTTGCTGGGCTACTGCAGGAGAACTGGTTTGGCCGAGCAGACGACGCATCTCCTGTTGGTGCCGCTGGCTTTGCACGCCACGCCCGAGAATGCCGCTGCCGCCGATCAGCACCAGGCTGAAGTAGGGCATGGTCAGTCCCACCCAGATCCCCATCAGGGTGAGGCTGAAGACCAGGGTGCTGAGTGCTGCTGCGGCGATGAATAGCAGCAGCACGCTGCGGCGGATGCGGCTGGGGCGTTCCGCAATCACCACACCGAGCAGGACCATGGCCAGGGTCAGGAGAGTGCGCTGCCACCCCTGTGCGGTGACCAGTTCAGGCTGTTCGTTCTGCAGCAGGCGTTGCAGTGCTTCGAGGCGCTGGGCATGCAGCTCGACGCCCGGCACTTCGAAGAATTGGGAGCCCTTGGTGAAGCGGCTGTGGGGAATTTCGAACAGATCGCGCAGGGATCGGGCCGTGGACCCAATCAGCACCACGCGGCCGTGGATTTGCTCTGCGCTGACCTTCCCCTCCAGCAGATCTGCGAGGGAGAGGCTGGGGTAGCGACCGGGGGGGTACACCGGCAGCATTGTTTGGTAGCCGGCGGAATCGAGGTTGCGATAACCCCCTGATTCCTCTGCAAGCCAGTGATGCTCCTGCAACTGCTCCAGGCGTTGGTCCAGGCCTGGCGACTCCGCAGCAGTTTCCAGAAGTCGGAGTGGCAGGGATCGCACCGCCTCCTCTTGCCCCCCCACATGCACCAGGTCGCGGCGCACCACCCGATCCGCGTCCATCACCAGATCGTTGAAGGCCTGTTGCCGAGCTGGCGTGCCGGGGATGGCTTCAATGCCATCGGCTTCATTGCGGATTGAGATCAGGCGGGAATTGCGCTGAATCTCCTTCTGGAGGCAGGGCTTGGCCTGGTCGCGATAGAGATCAAGGCCGATCGCTTGGGCTCCGAGGGCATCGATGCGCTGGAGGGCCGAACACAGCAAGTTGTCATCCAGGGGCCAGCTGTAGCGCTCGAGGTCGGCTTCGTTGATGCCCACCACCGTGATCGGCCAGGCCAAGGTGTCCTCGCCGGTGTCATTGGTGCGATTGCGCAGATGGAGCGCTAGGTCGTAGACGAGCAGGTTGGCGGTTTCCACCACGGGTGAATGCTGCAATCCCACCAGCAGCCCCGAGGCGATGGCGTAGGGAATCAGTCGCCGAAGGGTCCGTTTCCAGGTCATTCGTCCTGGCCGGTCAGGCTGAAGAGGCGCTGCATGCGGGCAATCAGGGCCAGCCGCCGGTTCTCAGCTCGGTTCTCCTTGAGTTCCTTGAGCTCTTGCCGGCGTGCAGCAATGATCGTGCCCATCGTCTCCAGGATTTCGGGATGCTCCTCCAGCAAGGGGAGCAGATGCTTGCGTTCGATCTCGAGCAGCACGCATTCGTTGTTGCAGATCACGCTGGCGGAGCGGGCTTCACCGGTGCAGAGCGCCATTTCCCCAAAGATGTCGGAGCTGTGGAGACTGGCCACCTGCTGGCCGGGCAGGGATGCGCCCGGGTTCGTGCCGCTGGCCTGAAACACATCGAGGCTGCCGCTCACCACCAGGAACAGGCTGTCGCCCCGCTCACCCTGGCGAACCACGGTTTCTCCAGGGGCAAAGCTCTGGCAGCTGGCATTGGCCGCCAGGGCTTCCAGCTGCAGATCATTGAGATGGCCAAAAATTTCGGTGCAGGCCAGCAGGCGTTGTTTCTGCCCGGGATTGACGGCGCTCGAGGGCAAGCGCGCCGGCACCGGTTCAGTGCGGATGTCGCGAACTGGATAGGGAATCGATTGATCGATTCGGTGCAGGGCATACCAAACCTGCTCCAGCACATCGCTTTTTAGTTGGGGCATCTCCGGAGCCGATGTCTGCCAGGTCAGCAGGCGATAGGTGATGGAGCTGTCGGCGAATGCTTCAACCCAGACCTTGGGTTGGGGATGGCGCAGCACTTTGCGGTTGGTTTGCAAACTGCGCTGCAGCAGTTGGATGGCCTGGCTGGGCGGCAGGCTGTAATCCAGACCGAGATCAATCATTTGCCCAACCGGCTCATCCGGTTTGAAGCGGCGCAGCCCCTCCACGGTGATGCGGCTGTTGGGGACCACGGTGATCGAACCGTCCAGCACGCGGATCCGGGTGGTCATCAGGCGGAGGGAGGTGACCACCCCCCGGGTAAAGCCCAGGTCGATCCAATCCCCCTCTTCGAAAGGTGAGTCGACCTGCAGGGAGATTCCTGCAAACAGGTTTTTGAGGGTTTCCTGGGCTGCAAGACCGATCACGGCCGTGACCACCGCCGACGTGGCCGCCAGACCCACCAAGTTGACCCGGAAATCGCGGTGGATCACCACCAACGTCACGGCGGTGATGATGGCCAGGTTGAGGAGATCTCGCAGGATTTTGGCGGTGGGTTTCCACCAACCCAGCTCCGCTGGAATCTGCAGCAGCCCCCAGTTCAGCAGACGGATCAGGCTGACGCTCCAGAGCAGGGTGATCGCTGCCATCAGCGATTTCTGCAGCACGGGCAGTCCGCCGAAACTGACGATCTCGCCGATCAGCGTCAGCACAGGAATGGCGATCGCCGCAATCAGCGGCATCCGTAAGGGCGGGGGTGAAAGTTTTTGGCGCTTGCACACCCGGTGCAGGGCGAGCAAGCTCACGATCGCGACCAGGCTGAGGACCAGGGTCATGGCCGCTCAGCTCTGGAGATAGGTGCTCTGGCGCAGGCTGCTTTCCAGGTGATCCATCAATCGCCGTGCCTCCGCGATTTGGAGCTGATTGCAGCGGATCGATTGCTCACTTGCCACCCTTAGCCGTTCCAGCAGGACCTCCGGGTTGTGTTCCATCGCGGTCAGAACCTCGGCATTGGTGTCGCCGCGCACCACGTGGTCCACCTGGTATTCACCACCGGGAGCCAAGCGGATGTGCACGGCATCGGTGGTGCCAAACAGGTTGTGCAGATTGCCCATCACCTCCTGATAAGCACCCCCCAGGAACATGCCGATCAAGTAAGGCTCATCGGGCCGTAGACGATGGAGCTCGAGCAGCGGCTTGCTGCGGCCATCGGCGATGAAGCGGTTGAGACGGCCGTCGGAATCGCAGGTGAGATCGGCGAAATGGCCGAGTTCGGTGGGGCGTTCCCCTAGCCGATGCAGGGGCATCAGGGGAAAGAGCTGTTGGATGGCCCAGGTGTCGGGGGCGGAGCGAAAGATCGAGAGATTGGCGTAGTAGGTGCGGGCCAACACCGCCGGCAGCGACTGCAGTTCGTCCGGCAGGACGCTGTCGCTCGGGAGCCGCTCCACTAGGGCGCGGGCGCAAGCCCAGGTGAGTTGCTCGGCTCTGCTGCGGTCGGTGAGGCTGAGGTAGCCGAGCCGGAAGGCGGCGAGGGCGTCGTCTTTGAATTTCAGCGCGTCGTTCCAGGCTTCCTGCAGGCGGGACACATCGGCACTGCCGTCGCTGTTGAGGGTGTGAATGCCTTCGAGGGTGTCGCGCAGATTGCGCACGATCAGGGGTTCTTCGTCTCCTATTGGAGGTGTGTCCAGGGGAAGCCCGCCGGTGCCGAGCACGTTGAACACCAGCACGGAGAAATGACTGGCGATCGCTCGGCCGCTTTCGCTCACCAAAGTGGGCACTGTCACCCCGTGGGGTTCGCAGCCTTCCTTCACTGTCGCCACCACGTCATTGGCGTAGTTCTGAAGGGAGTAATTGGTGGAAGCGGCGGTGGCGGTGCGGCTGCCGTCGTAGTCGATCCCCAGGCCGCCTCCCACATCCAGATAGCCCATGGGGGCTCCGAGCTTGTGGAGCTCCACGTAAATGCGGGACGCCTCCTGCAGGGCGTCTTTAACGACGGCGATGTCGTTGATCTGACTGCCCACATGGAAGTGGAGCAGGCGCAGTTCCTCGAGAAGTCCTGCCTCGCGTAGGGCCTCCACGGTGGAGAGGATCTCGGGAATGGGCAGACCGAACTTGGCCTTTTCCCCCACGGAACTGCCCCAGCGGCCTGTGCTGCGGCTGGAGAGGCGGGCGCGGATGCCGATCAGGGGCGCTGCTCCCAGCTCCTTGCTGGCGTCGATGATGCGTTGCACCTCATCGGCCTGTTCGATCACCACCACGGGCCTGCGCCCCAGGCGCCTGGCCAGGATTGCCGTTTCGATATAACGCTGATCTTTGTAGCCGTTGCAGATCAACAGCGCTTCCGGGTCCTCGATCAATGACAGGGCAATCAGCAGCTCGGCTTTGCTGCCCGCTTCGAGGCCGAAATGCCAGCGACGTCCGCAGCTCACCAGCTCCTCCACCACGTGGCGCTGCTGGTTGCATTTCACCGGGAACACACCCTGATAACGGCCGCTATAGCCGTAGCGGGTGATGGCCCGCTCGAAGGCGGCATGGAGGCTTTCCAGCCGGTCTTCGAGGATGTCGTCGAAGCGGATCAGCAGGGGCAGGTTGAGGTTGCGGCCCTGGAGGCCCTCCACCAGCTCCACTAGATCGAGGCTGCCGCCCCGTTCTCCGCGGGGCTGAACGCTCACATGGCCGCGCAGATTGATGGAGAAATAGGGGTCACCCCAGCGCTCGAGGCCGTAGAGCTCAGCACTGTCCTGTACGTTCCAGGGTTGGGGGGCTGAAGCCTCGCTGGGGCTCGCCTGACGGCCCGGCAGGTTGGGGTCGGCGAGCACCATGCGATCAGAAGCACTGGAGTTGTTGGAGCAAATCTAAAGAGCATGAATCCGCTCAGCAGAAACGCAGGGGTGTGGTGGTTGCTTGCCAAGGGGGAGCCTGAGAACGGAGCATGGCTCGATCTGATTGTTTTTCTGCATGGCCACCGAACGCACCTTTGTCGCCATCAAGCCCGATGGTGTCCAGCGCGGGCTGGTGGGCGAAATCCTCGGCCGCTTTGAGCGCAAGGGTTTCAAGCTGGTGGGTCTGAAGCAGATCACCCCCAGCCGTGCGCTGGCTGAGGAGCACTACGGCGTTCACAAGGAACGTCCTTTCTTCGCCGGTTTGGTCGATTTCATCACCTCTGGCCCTGTGGTGGCGATGGTTTGGGAAGGCGACGGCGTGATCGCCAGCGCCCGCAAGCTGATCGGCGCTACCAAGCCCCTGGAGGCTGAGCCCGGCACCATCCGCGGTGATCTGGCTGTGAACATCGGCCGCAACGTGATCCACGGCTCCGATGCTCCTGAAACCGCCCAGTTCGAAATCGGCCTCTGGTTCCAGGCGTCTGAACTGAACGACTGGACCCCCTCCGACCAGAGCTGGCGCGTCGAAGGCTGATTGCCCTTGCACCTCAGCTTCAATCGCTGTGGTGGGAAGGCCCTCGGGACAGAGTTCCGAGGGCTTTTTGTTGTTTTGGGTGGTGACGGCTGGTGCCTTGCGTTCATGGGCCGACAAGCGACCTTGATCTGAAAGCTCAGCTCACTTCGCTGAGCAGTTGGGCATAGGCCCCGTCGGTGTCTTGCACGAGTTGGGCGTGCGTGCCCCGTTGAATCACCTGGCCTTGTTCCATTACCAAGATCAGATCGGCGTCACGGATCGTGCTTAACCGGTGGGCCACGATGATTTGGGTGCAGCCGCGCCTGGCGAGGTTGGCGATCAGCTTGCGCTCCGTTTCGGCATCCAGGGCGGATGTGGCCTCATCCATGATCAGGATGCTGGGGTTGTTCACCAGTGCCCGGGCTAACTCCAGCCGTTGGCGTTGGCCACCCGAGAGGTTGCGGCCTCCTTCGCTGAGCTGGGTGTCAAGGCCTTCCGGCAGCCCTCGCACCACGTCCAGCACTTCCGCATCACGGCAGGCGTCCAGCAGTGCAGCGTCACTGATGGCCTGATTCCAGAGGCTGAGGTTGTCGCGCACGCTGCAACCAAACAGCTGGATCTCCTGCTGCACCATCGCTAGTGAGGCCACCGCCACGGAGCGCGGCAGCTCCAGCAAGGTGTGGCCATCGAAGCGGATCGTGCCACCCGTGGGTTGATGCAGGCCGGCCAGCAATTTGGCCAAGGTGCTTTTGCCGCTCCCGCTGCCCCCCACCAGGGCCACGCGCATACCGGGCTGAATGGTCAGCGACAGCCCGTCGATCAACGGTGCCTGAATGGCTGTGAAGCCGTATCGCAGCGCGTCGATCTCGATCTTGCCGCTCAAGCGTGTTGGTGCTGTGTTGGCTTTCTTTCTGTTGGGGTGATCGAGCAGAGGGTCTCGGGGTTGCTCAAGCACGTCTTCCAGGCGCAGGACGCCGGCTTCAAAACCGGGCAGTTGTTGCACAAACCCGATCACGCTTTCGATCTGGCCTTTGAGGCTGAAGGCAATGGTTTGGGCGGCCAGCAGCATGCCCAGGGTGAGATCGCCGCGGATCACCAGCAGGAAGCCCAGCAGCAGCACGGCCACTTCGTTGAAGGTGGTGAGTCCGTTGGGGATCAGGCGCAGGCGGGCATTGCGCAACTGCAGGGCTTGCAGGGTGTTGAGCAGACGGCTCTGGTAGCCGGCAAAGCGGCGGAACACATCGTGTTCCAGGGCGGCGGCCTTGATCGTTTCGATATCGCGCATGGCGCCCACCACCACGGCGCCGCTTTTGGCCGCATCCTTCTGCAGAGCAAGGCTGGCGTCTTTCTGGGTGCGCAGGTTGCGCTGCACCACCAGGGCATTGATGGCGGTGGTGGTGAGGATCAGCAGCCCCAACCAGGGGCTGTAGAGGAAGGTGAGGATCAGGTAGAAGACCAACAGCACCAGCCCCGTCGCCATGGGGATCAGCTGGCCGCCGATGAATTCGGCGATGCTGGCGTTGATGCCCATCCGACTGGCGATGTCGGACGCATGACGCTGGCTGTAGAAGCGTTCGGGCAGGGCGAGGATCTGATGCTCGAAGCCGATGGCGAAGCGGCGGGTCAGCCGTTTCTCCAGGCTGCGGGTCCCCACCAGCTGCAGATGCTGCAGCACCACTTGCAGGCCGATGGTCAGGGCCATGGCCCAAAGCATGGGCTTGAGCCAGTGGTTCATGGCGTTGCCGATCACTTCATCCAGGTAGATCTGGGCGAAGACCGGCATCACCAGCTGGGGAAGGATCAACAGCAGGCCGGCGATCGCGATGAACAGCGCCCCCATCGGCTCGCTGCTCAACCGACGCCACACGATCGGCCACGGCGACGGTGCCCGGCCACCCCGTTGGAACTCCGGCCCGGGTTCCATCGTCAGCACGATCCCGGTGTAACTGCGATCGAACTGTTCACGGCTCACCGTGCGCGGACCCAGGGCCGGGTCGTTGAGGGCGACCCGATCGCCGCGAAAACCCTCGAACACCAGGAAGTGATTGAACTCCCAGAACAAAATCGCTGGGGGTTTGACCTTCTCGAGGGCGGCGATGCTCTTCTTGAATCCCTTGGCGTCGAGGCCCAGGCTGCGAGCCGCGAGGATCAGATTGGCGGCGTCACTGCCATCGCGGGAGACGCCGCACAGCTCCCGCAGTTGGGTGAGGGGGACGTAGCGCCCGTAATGCTGCAGAACGATGCTCAGGGAGGCGGCACCGCATTCGGTGTTCTCCATTTGCAGCACGGTGGGCGTGCGCACCATCAGTAGATCCCCGTCAGATCCCGCAAAATCGGAATCACGTAGCTGATCGGTTTGCGTTCCTCCACCAGCACGCGCACGTCCGTGGGGGTCCCGGCACTGAGTTGCAATGCCGGGCCCGGTCCACCACCCCAGTCGTAACCGCTGATGGTGTTCGGGTCGGTCTGTAGGGATGTTTTGACCTCGATCAGCGGGCCCTTCGGCTCGGTGCGCACGGCTTCCAGCAGTGATTCCAGGCCGAGCCGTTTGATCAGGGCGGTGTCATTCACCGGCAGTTGACGAATCGACAGCACCACACCGTCGATGCCGCCATGGCGTTGCTGTTTGGTGCTCGTGGGGCTGATGCGCACCCGCTGGCCCACGTTCAGGCGTTTGCCATCCCCTGCCGGGAAGAAGGCCAGGCTCTCCAGGGGCAGTTGGCCGTCTTGGGCATCCAGGGTGAACACCGGGCTGCCGGCTTGGAGCACTTCCCCGCGGTGGACATTGCGGTCGACCACGCAACCATCGATTGGGGCGCGGATCTGAGCGATGCGCTTGATCTCCTCATCACGGGCGTTGATGCGCGCCCGTTGCTGTTGGATTTGTTGCTCCCGTTGACCATCCCGCGCTTCGAGGGAATCCACCAGGCTGCTGAGCTCTTTCTCCCGCTGGCTCAGTTGATCGAGGGAGATGGCCCCAGACTTCACCAGGTTGCGGATCCTGGCGATCTCCGCCTTCTGCTGACGGATGCGGATGGCACCGAGCCGATCTTCCTGTTGGTCTTGATCGATCAGTTGCTGGAGCTGCAGTCTGGCTTCCTGTTTGCTCACCTCCTGGCTCACCGGATCGATCCGAGCCATCAATTGGCCGCGTTTCACGCAGTCACCAATGTCGTTGTTCAGCTCCAGCAGGCGCCCGGCCGTTTCGCTTTGCACCACCGTGAGGCTGTTGGTGCGAATCAGCACGCCCTTGCCGCTGATGCGCACGGGCAGCCGGCCGAACACCGACCAGACGGCGATGGTGATGCAGAAACCCCCCAAAGAAAGGAGCAGCAGCCATTGCCCGGGCCGCAGCAGCCGCAGGGGTTGATCCAGTTGTTCCGGACTGGAGAGGGCATCCAGGGCGTTCTTGCGAAACAGGCTCATGTGATCTGCCGCTCCATCATTCGGAAGAACAGCCCCTGGTTCTGCATCAGGGTCTCGCAGGTTCCTTGCTCCTGCACCTGCCCGTGGTCGAGCACCACAATCTGATCGGCTTGGCGGATGGTGCTGAGGCGATGGGCGATCACGATCCGGGTGATCGCCAGCGATTGCAGGCTTTCGGTGACGATCGCCTGGGTGCGGTTGTCGAGGGCACTGGTGGCTTCATCGAAGATCAGGATGCGGGGACGGCGCACCAGGGCGCGGGCGATCGCGACCCGTTGACGCTGCCCGCCGGACAAGGTGCCACCCCCCTCCGGAACCATGGTTTGAAGCCCCATGGGCATGGCCTGGATTTCATCGGCCAGGCCCGCCAGTTCCGCTGCATGCCAGGCCTCCTGTTCCGTGATCACGGCTCCCCCGGCGATCGCTTCCATCAAGGTGCCGGTGAACAGGCTGTTGGTCTGCAGCACCGTGCCGATCTGGCGCCGCACGCTGTCGAGGCGCAGGCCGTTTAGGGGCTGACCATCGAAGCGGATTGTGCCGTCCTCCGGGTTGGCGAAGCCCAGCAGCAGGCGCACCAAGGTGGACTTCCCGGATCCGGAGGGACCGACGATCGCCAGCTGCTCCCCTGCCTGCACTTCAAGGCTGACGCCGTCAATCACTAGCGGCAGCTCGGGGGCATAGCGGTAGCTGATGCGATCCAGCTGGATGTGGCCGTTGAGTGTGCCCGCCTCGTCTTTGCGTTCGGCCGTTTCCGTGGCGGTTTCCAGGATCGGCTTGGCCCGCTCATAGATCACCGGCATGTCAAAGGCGCCGATCAACAGTCCGGCGAAACCGGCTGCAGCGCCGATGAAGGTGCCAAAGGCGGAGAAGAAGCCCAGCAGTTGCCCCACATTGGGCGCACTGAGGCTGGGGCTGCTGGCCGCTTCGGCGATCAGGCGTGTGATCACGATGTACACCAGCAAGGTGCCCAGATTGGGCATCACCGCTCTCAGCAGGGCGGCGGTTGCTTCTTTGGCATCAAGTGCGTTTTCCAGCGCAACGATTTTTTGAAATTCCTCGCCCCACCAACGGGCGGCGCCAGTTTCCGCACCTGCGAGGCGCAGTTTGGCCACCGAACCGATCAACTCCAGATTGCGGCTTTGGGCCTGCCCTTCGGCTTCTTCCTGGTGGCGTTGCAGCGGGCGCGATTGCCAGCCGATCAGAGCGGTGGGCACCAGGATCAGGGCTACCACCACCAGGGCAAGGGCGGTGAGTTTCACGCTGATGCGCAGCATGAACAGGATGTAGAGGCTGGTGAGCACAACCCGCAGCAAACCGCCCTCCAGCAGTTGTTGGATTTCACCGCGCAGTTCGTCCAGGGCACCGAAGCGCAGCTGCAGATCGCCGACATTGCGTTGGCGGAAGAAGTCTGTGGGGAGCCGCAGCAGGCGGTGCATGCCTGCCAGCTGTGAGCGGGCAGCTCCCCGCTGCTGGCTGAGCTGCAGGGCTCTGCTCTTCACCCACTCGAAGCACACCCGGGTGATGCCGGCGGCCATCAGGATCAGGCTGATCTGCAGCAACAGGCCCAGGTCGCGATCCGGCAGGGCTTGGTTGGTGATCACCGTGTTGAAGGTGGGCGTCAGCAACGACAGCAGGGTGGAGAGCAGCATCACGCCCACACCAAGCCGAAATCCCCCACTCAGCACGCCGAGGCAGGTGCCTGTGAGCAGTCCGGTGATGCCCATCCCGAAGATCCAACGGGCTGCGCCCACTTCACGGCCGATGGCCAGCAGGAAACCGATCACGACGCCCAGCAGCAGCCCACCGATCACAAAGCGTGTGGTGTGGCGGGGCTGGCCGTAGGCAAACCGCAGCAGGCCAATGGTGGTGAGGTCTTGGGGGCGGAAGGCGGGGCTGATGCTCACCATCCGTGGTGACAGGTTGTTCAGCCAGGTCGAACAGTGCTCCAGGGGTTCGGGTTCGGCCATGCGGCTCGGCTGCCAGGCTCGGTAGCCGTGGCGGGTGGATTGGAGCACCACCACGTCGCTGTCGTTGGCTTCGCTTCCGTCGAGAAAACCGATCAGATCCCCACAGTCCTGCTGGAGATCCTCCGGAGTAATCAGCACATCCCGGCAGAAAAGATCGGTGCGGTCCAGCAGCTGTTGCAGCCGTTGGCGTTGATCCTGGGTCTCCAGGCGGGGTGCCATGGGCAGGAGGGTCCCTTGATCGCCGCTGACCAGCTGCAGCGCGCGCAGCACAGGATCGTTGTGGTGGTCGTGTGGGCGGGCTGTCGGGTCAACCGCCCCTGCGGCGCTATCGCCGTTGCTCTGTTCCATGGTCTGGAACAGCTGCCATTCACTGGCTGCATTCAGGGGTTGGTGGGCGGTCATCACCGCCCGGTGATGCTGCTCAGCTTGGGCATGCAGCTGGGCGAGTTTGTGGATGAGCTGGGTGCTGCTCGGGGCGGCTGATGCGGGGATGCTCAGGTCTTGGCTGATTTGGGCATCCAGCCAGATCAGACCCTCAACGCAATCTCCTTCTGGCACCTGCTCCAGCCGCGTCGTCTGGATGGCTCGCAGGCTCAGACGAATCGGAGCATCCCCCGATGCAGAGAGCCCTGGATAGAGATGGGTGCGATCCAGGCGCAGCACCCCGAAGCTTTGGTTGCCGCTGACCACCAACAGCAGGTCGCCGTCGACGATCCGAAACGGCGTCGTGGGCCAGTCGTGTTCGCTGCCGGCCTCCCAGTTCATGCGGACGCCGCCTCACCGGTTTGAAAGTGTCGGCAGAGCCAATCAAAGTGGCGCGCTGCTCGGCTGATGGCCGCCAGCTCGCTGAGCTCAAGCCGATCGATGGCATCCAATTCGGCCTGCTGGCTGGCCGCGGCGCGTTGATGACTCAACAGTTGATCCCTGCTGCGTTGGGACAACATGCAGGCCAGGCCCCGGTAAAAGCGAGACGCCAACTGGGGATCATGTCCCAAAGCAGCTTGGAGCTGCTGGAGGTCGATGGCGAGCACATCCATGCCCGCAGCGGTCTGGACGCTGGCCGCGGCGCCGTCTTGCTCTTTCAGCAGCAGGCTCATCTCGCCCAGCAACTCGCCGCGTCTGGAGCTGCCCACCAACTGCGTCGCTCCGGTCAGGCTGAGCAGGATCTCCGCTTCACCGCTGAGCACCAGATACAGGGCTGGTACAGGCTCACCCTGATGCAGCAGCACAGCGTCAGGCATGAGCTTCTGCACGTGCCCGAGTTGCGCCAGGCGATGCACATCCTGTTCGTGGAGGTGGGCAAACAACACCAACACCTTGCGCAGGGCTTCCACCGGGGCAGGTGCGTTGCTGAGTCGATGGACCCAGGCGTTCTGTTCCTGAATCTGAACGGCCAGTTTCTGAGCGATCAGCTGATGCAGCTCGGCGGCCAGGGCCGGAGAGTCCTGCACGAAGCGCTCCAGCTGCCGCACCGGGAGCTCCAGTACGGTGCTGGCCTCAACAGCGGTGACGGTGGCCACGGCGGGACGTTGCTCCAGCCAGCTCATGTCCCCCACCAGGCTGCCGGGGCTGAGGGTCGCCAGCTGGTCTTGATGCTCCTGGCGGTTGGTGGTGGTGACCGTGAGGCTGCCGTTGAGGAGAACGGACAAGCATTCACAGGCTTGACCCTCCCGGATCAGCGTGCTGCCGCCTTCCAAGGTTTGGGAGGTTCCAGCGCTCTTGATCCACTCCAGCAGTGCTGGGCTGGCATGGTCAAAAAGGCTGAACGACGGCATGGATTTCGATGCTGTCTGCCAGAGCTGTCAGCGGCGGACCCCCACAGGATGGCCAGTTTTCGCTGTTACAACCACCGATCCCAGCGGAAGCTCGGCAGCAGGGCGGCGAGATCGCTGCGGGGTGTGCTGCCACTGGCCAAATCCGCGATCAGTTCCGAGGTGGCACTGGCCATCAGCACGCCGTTGCGGTGATGCCCACAGGCCAGCCAGAGCCCTTGGATTGCGCAAGCGCCCAGGAGAGGACCCTCATCAGGGGTGCAGGGCCGGAAGCCCCACCAGCGTTCCATCGGTGGCCAGTGGATGGCCTCCGGCAACAGGGCGGCGATGCCCTGTTTCAGGGTGGTTTGACCCTGGGGCGTGAGCCCTTCGCTGAATCCAGCGTCGCGTTCGGAGGTGGCACCCACCACCACGAGGCCGTCTTCCCGGGGCACCAGATAGGTGCCTGGCCCGAAGATCACCCGCCGCAGGGCTCCTCGGGGTGTTTGCAGCGAAAGCATCTGACCTTTGACGGGAAACACCGGCAGTTCCGGCAGGAGTTGGCCACTCCATGCACCGCTGCAGAGCACGGCTGTGCTGCACATCAGGGTTGTCTCATGCCCCTCGGAGTCGCAGGTGCGCACCCCTGTCAGGTGGTTGTTTTGGTCGCGCAGCAGG
>CAXQPR010000053.1:0-19406 GCA_964225855.1 Salipiger bermudensis
CGCCGTTCCTGGCAGAGACCCATCAATGCGCCGTTGTAATCATTCGGCGTGTAGATCTCCATCCGCACATAGGGCTCTTCGATTGATTCGCGCTTCTGCGGATCCGGGAGCGTGGCGGGGTTGTCGACCATGATCTCGCTGCCGTCGATCAGGTTCACCTTGTAAATCACCGACGGTGCGGTGACGATCAGATCGAGGTCGTATTCCCGCTCCAGGCGCTCCTGCACAATCTCCATGTGCAGCAGGCCCAGGAAGCCGCAGCGGAAGCCAAAGCCCATGGCACTGCTGGTTTCCGGCTCAAACTTCAGGGCTGCATCAGAGAGTTGCAGCTTGTCGAGCGCTTCCCGCAGATCGGGGTATTGATCGGCCTCGGTGGGGAACAGGCCGCAGAACACCATCGGCTTGGCCTCGGTGTAACCCGGCAACGGCTCTTCCGCCGGTGCATTGAACAGAGTGATGGTGTCGCCCACACGGGCATCGGCCACGGCTTTGATCGATGCCGCCAGATAGCCCACCTCACCGGCGTGGAGCTCATCCACCTTCTTCTGATCGGGCGCCATGATCCCGATCTCATCGAGCTCATAGGTCTTCTTGCTGGCCATCAGCAAGACCTTGTCTTTGCAGCTGATGCTGCCGCTCATCACCCGGAAGTACACGATCACGCCCCGGTAGGGGTCGTAATAGGAGTCGAAGATCAGCGCCTTTGTGGGCTCCTTCACTGTGTCCGCCGGAGGCGGCACCCGGTCGACCACCGCCTGCAGGATTTCGGGAACCCCTAAGCCGGTCTTGGCCGAACAGGGGATGGCCTTGCTGCAGTCGAGCCCGATGATCGCCTCCACTTCCTCCTTGATGCGATCAGGATCGGCGCCTGGGAGATCGATCTTGTTGAGCACCGGAATGATCTCGAGATCGTTTTCCAGTGCCAGATACACGTTGGCCAGGGTCTGGGCTTCAACCCCCTGGCTGGCATCCACCACCAGCAGGGCTCCTTCGCAGGCCTGCAAGGAGCGGCTGACCTCATACGAGAAGTCAACGTGACCGGGGGTGTCGATCAGGTTGAGGACGTACTCCTCACCATCGGCTGCCTTGTAGTTCATCCGGGCGGCCTGGAGCTTGATCGTGATGCCCCGCTCTCGCTCCAGATCCATGTTGTCCAGGAACTGGTCTTGCATGTCGCGGTTCGCCACCGTGCCCGTGTCCTGCAGCAGCCGGTCGGCCAGGGTCGACTTGCCGTGGTCGATGTGGGCAATGATGCAGAAATTGCGGATCCGTGAGACGGGGGCGTCGGTCATGCGATTGGCGGGGTCCCGGCTCGGGCGTTTCGACTCAGTCAAGCGATCCTAGGGAGCAGCCACCAGCCCCCTGTGTCTTCTCCCAACCCCTGGCTGTTGCTGCTGCTGGCGGTGAGTGCCGAAATCGTGGGTACCTCCTGCCTGAAGCTCACCCAAGGCTTCAGCCGGCCATGGCCCACCGTGCTGGTGCTGGGGGCTTATGCGATCGCGTTTCTGCTGTTGTCGCGGGTGGTGGACACCATCCCCTTGGGCATCACCTATGCCCTCTGGAGCGGCATCGGCATCGTGGCGATCGTGGTTGTGGGTGTGCTGGCCTATCGCCAGGTGCCCACCCCGGCACAGCTGGTGGGCATTGGCCTCATCACTGCCGGGGTGATCACCGTGAATCTGGGCGGCCAGCTCAAGGGGTGAGGCCTAACAGCGCATCACTGCGGCTGCGGCTGGTGTGGAGCAGTTCTGCATTGCCATTGAGGTCTTGGCCGTAGCTGGGCAGCAACTGCTGCAACCGCGACTGCCAGGCGGCGCTCGCCAGTTGCTGCGGGAAGCAGCGCTCCAGCACCTCGAGCATGATCGACACCGCTGTGCTGGCGCCAGGGGAGGCCCCCAGCAGGGCAGCCAAGGAACCATCGGCGGCGGCCACCACTTCCGTGCCCATCTGCAGCTTGCCGCCCTCTTTGGTGCGTTTGATGATCTGCACCCGCTGGCCCGCTACCGACAGACTCCAGTCGTCGGCCCGGGCCGTGGGCAGAAACGCCTTGAGGGCCTCCATGCGATCGCCAGCGCTCTGGCGCAGCTGATTCACCAGATAGGTGACCAGATCGAAGTTGTTCACGCCCACCTGCAGCATCGGCAGCAGGTTCCCGACCCGCACCGAGTTGGGCAGGTCGAGCAATGAGCCCTGCTTGAGGAATTTGCTGCTGAAGCCGGCATAGGGCCCAAACAGGAGTGAGCGCTTGCCATCGATCCAGCGGGTGTCGAGATGGGGCACCGACATCGGCGGCGCCCCCACCTTGGCTTTCCCGTACACCTTGGCGTGGTGGTGCTCGGCCAGCTCCGGGTCGTTGCACACCAGCCACTGACCGCTCACCGGGAAGCCGCCGTAATCCGCCGCTTCAGGGATGCCGGAACGCTGCAGCAGCGGTAGGGCACCACCACCAGCTCCAAGGAACACGAATGGCGTCTCCACCTGCCGTTTCCCGGAGGGGCCGCGCAGCTCCACCAGCCAGTCACCCTCGCTCATGTCTGCCGCGCGGCGGCGCTCGAGATCGCTCACCTGGGTGCCGTGGAGCACCTCCAGGGCCCCGCTGGCCTGCAGCGGGGCCAGATAAGCCCGGGTCAGGGTGCCGAAGTCCACATCGGTGCCCCGGTTGATCCGGGTGGCCGCCACCCCGTCTTTGGCCTGGCGGCCCGCCATCACCAGGGGCATCCAGGCGGCCAGTTCGCCGGGATCTTCACTCCATTCCATGGCGGCGAATGCCGGCAGCGCACTGAGCTGGCGGTGGCGCTGGCGCAGAAAGGCGATGTCGCCGTCGCCCCATACCGCACTCAGGTGGGGCACCTGATGCAGAAAGGCGGCCGGATCAAGCCGGCCCTGCTCGGCCAGGGAGGCCCAGAGTTCCAGGCTGCGTTCAAACGAGGCATTGATCGCCAGGGCCTTGGCGGTGCTGACGCTGCCATCGGCCTGACGGGGGGTGTAATTCAGTTCGCAATTGGCGGCATGGCCTGTGCCGGCGTTGTTGACTGCGGCGCTGCTCTCCAGGGCAGCACTTTCCAGCCGTTCCACCAGCAGCATGCGCAGATCGGGATCCAGCTCGTGCAGCAGGGTCGCCAGGGTGGCGCTCATGATCCCCGCACCCACCAGCACGACGTCGTAGCGGTTCAAGGCGGTGCTGTGGCTGAGCTCAGGCTATGGGGCGACCGGTGCGGCGCCTTTCTAGGGTTGGGGGTATTCCAATGGATCCACCTCGTCATGAGCACTGAAACGCTGCCCCTCACCAGCGAAAACGTGGAGAAGGTGCTGGATGAGCTGCGTCCCTTCCTGATGGCCGATGGCGGCAACGTGGAAGTGGTGGAAATTGATGGCCCCGTGGTGAAGGTGCGTCTCCAGGGCGCGTGCGGCAGCTGCCCCAGCAGCACCATGACGCTGAAGATGGGTATCGAGCGCAAGATGCGGGAAGCCATTCCCGAAGTGAGCGAAGTGGTGCAGGTGCTCTGAGCTCGCCTGGCTTGGAGACGTTGTTCGTCTACGGCAGCCTGCGGCAAGGATGCTCTGCTCATCACCTGCTCCAGGGCTGCCATCGGCTCAGTGATGGGGTGCTGGCGGGGAGCGAACTGATCGACCATGCCGGCTATCCCATGCTTCAAGCCGGCAATGGTGAAGTGAAAGGCGAGGTGTATCGCGTGGAGTCTTCCCGTTGGCCGGTGCTCGATGCCTGGGAAGAGGCCCCGCAGGTGTACGAGCGGGTGGTGCGTCGCCTGGTGGATGGACGCTCGGTTTGGGTTTATCAGCGCCCCATCCGTGCTGCGGCTCCTTTGCCGGGGAAGAACGAGGTGTGACACCCATCGGCAAGGCCTTTGCAATGCCGCCACCCTGAGAGCAAAGGTTGATGGCTGTGCTCGATCTGCTGCTCCCGGTGATGCCCTATCGGCTGGAACGGGGCCTGATGGCCCTGCTGGCCGCTGCCCTGGTCTGGTTGCTGCTGCAACTGCTGGCGCGCACGCTGCTCCGCCGTCAGCCCTGGCGTGATCTGGCCCGCACCTCCAGCCTGAGCATCTGCAGCACGGTGCTGGCGATTGGCATAACCAGTTGGTTGCTGGGGCTGGTTCCCCCAGAGGCCCGCTTGTCGATCCTGAGCACGGGCAGTTTGCACACGTTTCTGCTCACCGGTGGCGCCGCCTGGACTTTCCGGCGTTGGCGGCGCTGCTTCCGCCACCGGCGAGCGCTGTTCACCGATCAGCTGCCGGGCAGCTTGGCCAGTCGCGAAAAGCTCTTCCTCGCTGACATTCTCGACAAGGTGCTGGGCATCAGCGTGTTGGTGCTCTGGCTGCTGGCGGTGCTGGGCGTCCTGGGCGTGCCCGTCACGGTGTTGGCCACGGCTGGAGGCCTGGGCGCTGCGGCTGTGGCCTTTGGTGCCCAGAGCGTGGTGTCGAACTCGCTCACCGGCTTTTCTCTTTACATCAACAAGCCCTTTGTGGTGGGAGATCTGATCGAAATCCCATCGGAGGATCTCCATGGAACCGTGGAGAAAATCGGCTGGTTTTACACCCAGTTGCGCACCCTCGATGGTCAACCGGTGTTCATCCCCAACGCAATTTTTGGGGCCCAGTCGGTGATGAACATCAGCCAGATTGATAATCGCCGGCTGAGGATCGATTTCTCGGTGAGTTACGACGATCGTGCGCGAATCGAGCCGATCTGCACTGAACTCGCCCAGCGTTTAAAAGCCTTGCCTGATGTGAATCCTCAGATGGAGCTCTGGGTGTTGTTCACGGGCTATGGCGCTTCAAGTCTCGATTGCCGCCTGGTGTGCTGCAGCAAGAGCGGTGATCGGATCGCGGCTTTCCATCTGCAGCACCAATTGCTGCTCTTGATCGGTGATGTGGTGCAGGCCCATGGCGCCTCGATGCCGTTCCCGACCCGCACCCTGATCGGTGGCAAAGAATGATGGGAATGCTCAGCTTTGCGTTGGTGCTGCGGGTGGAGCCGTGGGGCAGGTGCGGGCTTGGAAGTCGCAGGCGTAAATCGCTGGTTTTTGCCAACTGAGGGGGATTTCCAGCAGATCTCGGGTGCCGGTGAGTCCCTGGAGTGCAAACAGCACTGCCGCCAGAACGCTGGCTGTGATGTGCAGGCGGCGCAGTCGCAGATCGCGCACGATCTCGGGTTGGGCTCCCAGGGAAAACAGCATCAGTCCGGTCACTCCGACCCCGGCCCAGTAATGCGATTGCCAGAAGGCGGATGTGAGGGGGTTGTCGGAGAGGCGCCACACCTCAGGTTGGGCCCCCAGGCTCAGCACTCCCACCCAGGTGATCAAGGCAAAGGCCAGGCGCAGCCCTGGAGCCTTGCTTCGCCAGAGCGCCACCAGACTCAAAGCTGTGCCGAGCAGCACCAGCAGCAGCTGGGCAGCTCGGGCGGCACCACCGTTGAAATCGGAAAGGGGCGCTTTGGTGCCAATGCTCACCGTGAGCGCGACCAACACAATGACCACTACGCCGGCGGCCAGCCAACGGCCGAGATCGCTATGGCTGCGCCCCACGCTGGGAGGCAGCTTGGGATTGGTTTTCTGACGCCGGGCCCGGGTTTGAACACCGAGCCGCAACACCATGCCGATCAGTGGATAAATCAGCACCACCGCCATGAAGGGGTGCAGGATCCAGAGCCAGTCCACCGCCGTCATTGCAGGCCAGCACACGCGTTTCGGACCCTAGCCAGGGTGATTTGGCCTGTCTGGCCCTCGACTCAACCCTTTGCGCTTGATCACAGCAGCCCTTGATCGGGCCCACGGCGGTAGCGCGGGGCCCTGATCAGGCTGGTTTCAGAACGAACGTTTTCTGATGCTTCGACACCGCGCCTGGCTGCTGATTCCCCTGCAGGCCCTGCTCCTGCAGGCGCCGGCGGTGCTGGCGGAGACCAGCGACACCCAGTTTGTGCCTGAGGGATACCGAGGTCCGGTCTGCATGGCGTTGGCACCCAAGTGCATGACTGCCAGCCAATGGGCCAAGGTTTGCCGCACTTCTTCCGTCTTTCTGTGGCCGAGTTCGAAGAGTTGTCGAGATGCGCGGGCGCAAGCGCGAATTGCGGAGAACCCAGAGCCGGAACCGCCAATCCGCTTTCTGCCGGAGGACCACACGGGCCCCGTCTGTCTGGCGCTGTTGCCGGGCTGCATGACCCGTTCCCAATGGGCCCAGGTGTGTGAAGGCTGGCGGGCTGACGATCCCGACTACGTGTTTCCCCGTAGCTGTCGCGAGGCTCTGGAGCCTCAGGAGACGCAGGACGCCGCTGAGGTTGCCGAGTAATCCTCGGTCAGCGTCGAGTGCACAGGTCTGACCCAGCCGAGTTTGCGCTCCAGCTCCTGGATCATCCGGCCGGCAAGATCCTTGCCGGTGACCCCTTCGATGCCCTCAAGGCCAGGGCTGGAATTCACTTCCAACAGCAGGGGCCCCCGCTCTGATCGGATGATGTCAACGCCGGCCACATCCAGGCCCATGGCTCTGGTGGCGGCGATCGCCAGGCGCCGTTCCTCCGGTTGGATGCGCACCGCCTGGGCATGGCCGCCCTGATGGAGGTTGGAGCGGTAGTCGCCGAGGGCCGCGACACGCTCAATCGTGGCCACCACCCTGCCGCCGACCACAAAGCAGCGCAGGTCTTTGCCGCCGGCTTCTTTGATGAATTCCTGCACCAGCAGGTTGGCGTTGATGCTCTTCATGGCATTGATCACGCTTTCGGCCGCTTTCTGGGTTTCCGCCAGCACCACGCCACGCCCTTGGGCGCCCTCGAGCAGCTTCAAGATCAAGGGGGCTCCGCCCACCATCTTGATCAGATCCTTGGTGTCGAGAGGGGAGTTGGCGAAGCCGGTGACCGGCACGTTGAGCCCGTGGCGCACGAACAGCTGGGAGGCCAGCAGTTTGTCGCGTGAGCAGCTGATGGCTTCAGCGTTGTTGAGGCACTGCAGCCCCATGGCCTGGAACTGTCGGGTGACGGCGCAGCCGTAGAACGTGGCGCTGGGACGGATGCGAGGAATGACAGCGTCGTAGCGCTCGAGCACATCCCTTCCGCGGTAGTGCATCTCCGGTTGTTGGGCATCCAGGCGCATGTAGCACTGCTTGACGGTCAGGAATTCCATCCGATGGCCCCGTTGCTCACCGGCTTCGATCAAGCGGCGGTTGCTGTAGAGCTCGGGGTCGGTGGCGAGCAGGGCGATGCGAAGGCCGGTGCGTTCCACCCGGTGCTGGGCATACATCGCGTCCACCTCTGCGGCGGCGTATTGCACGAGATGGTGACTTCCTTCGGGATCCACCAGCACACGACCCACCATCGCTTCCCGGCCGAGCAGCATCCGGTAGCCCATGGCATCTCGGTTGGTGAGGGTGAGCTCGATCGGCCATTGCTGATCCCCCAGCACCAGCTGCTCGCGGATCACATAACGGGCTTCCACCAAACCGCTGGTGTTCTTGACGCTGCGTTGCTGCACCACCGGCGCTTCATGGCGCACCACCACCGAACGGTCGTTCTGAAGTGGGTGCACTTCGAAGCTGATCCAGTCGCTGCCATCCCGGCGGAAGGGGGTGATGTTGAAAGCGTGCAGAGAAGAGGTGGCGGCACCGGAATCCACGCGGGCCTTGATCGCCGGCAGTCCGATTCCAGGGAGGCCGCACCACTCCTCGCTGCCGACAATCACTTTGTTGTCCATGCCCAGGAGGTTGTGGAGTGTCAATCTGGATCCCGAGCGATCCCGCGGATCACAGTCATGATCCAGTCGTTGTTGTGACGCCTTCAGCGAGAAAAAGATGCTGATGCCGGGCTACCAGTTTGGTCGCACATCTTCGGGTTGCAGGGTGTGATCAGCGTCACAGCTTGATGTGCGCTGAATCAATAGCTGGGGTGACGATCATGGCGATGGTGAGTGCATCGGAGGGAGACCTCCTTGCCAACACCACGCATCACCATGAACGACATCAACAACCTGAGCGGACAGAGCGACTCGCTCTCCGATCAACAGCTGCAAGCCATCTACGGCGCACGGGCCAGGTTCATTCCCGGGTCTGTCCCAAATGGACGCAATCACGGGACGCTCACTGAAACCGTCAAGAACACCATCACCACCACCGACTCCAACCCGACACCGAGTGTGGACAACTTCACTCTCGATGATTTGCTGCCTGGTTATTTGGTGCGCCGCTTTCCGATCAACCTGCTTGTGATCTGAGAGCTTGGGATCGAGGCGCTTCAGCCGGGCGAATTAAAGAAGCCTTTCGACTGCAGAAACAGGGCAATCGCCACCAAGGGGCCGAAGCCGGCAATCAACAGGGTGATTTTCAGGCGCAGGGGAGACACCTGCTGTTCACTCTGCTTGAGGGGCATGGCTGCTCAGGGCTGAATTGCAGTTGAGTCTGACGGCTCAGTGCAGCGGGCTGTGCCTTTGAGCAGCAGCACTGGGTTCATCGGGGCCAGGCGGGTGCCATCACTGAGGGGTTGTCCGCGCCAGGCCTGGTGTTGGCTGACACTCACTTCACAGCCGGAATGCTCCAGCAGGGGGCGCAGCTCGGCCAAGGCCTCGACGGTGGCCAGGGGGATCACCACCACGCCGCCAGGGTTCAGCCGTTCCAGCACTGCATTGAGCAGGGCAGCCCTCTGTTTGCCGCCACCACCGATCAGCACCCGGTCGGCCCGCTTCAGCTCGGCTGGAATGGAACCGTCACCGTTTGGATGGGCATCCGCCTGGAGCAGCCCGAGCGCCTCGCCCTCCAGCACGGCCGCAGGTTGCACCCCCAGGCGCTGCGCATTGGCTTCGATCAAGCGGGCACCTCCACCCCGCTTTTCAACCGCGAGCAGTTGCAGTTCTGGTCTCAGGCGCAGGGCTTCCAGCCCAACGCTGCCGGTGCCGGCCCCCAGATCCCACAACACGCCACGGGCCGGCAGGTTCAGTTCGGCCAGGAGCTGGATGCGCATCTCCCGTTTGGTCATCAGGCCGGGTCGGTCGTCATGTTGCAGGAACAGGCCGTCGTCGAGGCCGAACAGGGGCAGGGCCTCGGGTGTGGGATCAGGCGCGGGTTGCGCCAGCAGCACCACTAAATGCAGAGCGTTGAGATCGCTGGGCGTGGGATCACTGGGCTGCAGTTGCTGCACCCGCTCGTCCGCATGGCCGAGGGCTTCGCAAAGCCACAGCGCATAGGCGGCTTCCAAGCCGCTGGAGCGCAGCATCTGGCGCACTTCAGTCACTCCTCCCCGGCTGGGGTCGGTGAGCACCGCCAGCGACCGGGGGCGTTGTTGCAGGCAGCGGTTGAGTTCGAGGGGATCGCGGCCGTGCAGGCTGATCCACTCGGCGTTCTGCCAGGGCTGGCCCAGGCGTGCGAAGGCCAGCTGCAGGGAACTGGGCCCTGGATGGAAGCGCAGACGCTCTGCGCCCAGGCGCTCCCGCAGGCTGCGGCCAATGCCAAACCAGAGCGGGTCCCCGCTCGCCAACACCACAACAGGGGTTTGGGCATCCAGGTCAGTGAGCGCCTTGCACAGAGCCCCGGGGTTGTCGCTGCTGATGCGCTGTTGGCCAGCTGGCGGTTTGCACCAATGGTCAAGGGCACCAAGCAACCGTTTAGGCGCCGCTACCACTTGGGCGTCGCGCAGCAGCTGTTGCAAGGCGACGGGAAGACTCTCCGGCGCGCCGGCATCGGTGCCGATCACATCGATCATGGAGCCATTGTGCTTTCCCGCATTGCTGGTTGATCCCGATCGTGCGGATTGGTGCGGGGTTCTGTAGGGCTTCGCAGTCAGATCAATGGATGAGAGCTATCACGTCGAGAAAGACCATTGATTTGTTCTCGTCGATGTCTGCATCGTTTGCTGGTTTTCGTCGCATCTCTGTTGGGCTGGCGTCAGCTGTTGGTGTGAGTGGATTGCTGTTGACAACACATCAAGCAGCCTTGGCGCAGGCTGCCTCAAATCAGTGCCCCCAGGCTGGCGTGGTTGAAACCGCAACTGCGGTGACGCCGGTGACCAAAGCGAATTACGCCGCGGCTGAAACTGAGGTGATCCTTGCTGAATATGTGCGCAAGATCGCCAAGGGCACCTGCAGTGATGGCGTCGGTACGTTCATGCACCTGAAGAAGGGCATGGACCCAGCCGATCGCACGATTCTGCGCCCCAATTTCGACACGCTTTATTCGTTTTCGGTTCTCGATCTCGAGAGCCCGGCCACCGTGGTTCTGCCTGAAACGGATCGCTATCAGATTCTCGAGGTGATTGATGAAGAGCATTGGATCCCCTTGATTGCAGACAAGCCAGGCCGTTACACCCTCACCAAGGAGTCGGTGGGCAGTCGCTATGCCTTTGTGTTTGTGCGCACCCAGGTGAATATGCAGGATCCCGCTGACTTGAAGGCAGCTGCTGCTGTGCAGGATCAGATTGGTCTGCAACAAGCGAAGAAGGGCAGCTTTGTGTCGCCCAAGCGGTACGACATGAAGGAAATCCTTGCTCTCCGTGCTGATTACAACAAGCGCATGCAGCCAGAGGGTGTGACCTCAGAGATGGCCTTTGGCAAGAGAGGTGTACTCAGCGAAGAATTGCGCAATTTTGGCGTTGCTGTGGGCTGGGGAGGTCTGCCGAAGCAGGGGGCTGTGTATCCCTTCCCCAAGATGGTGAACTCCACTGAGCCTCAGGTGTTGGTGCTGAAGGATGTGCCCATTGACCCTCGGGCGTTCTGGTCGGTGACGGTCTACGACAAGGAAGGGTTTGCCGTCGGCAAGAGCTACAACGTCAACAGTGCTTTTGCGAAAGCGAATGATCGGGGTGAGTATGTGATTCACCTGGGTGGTGATCCAAACCAAGACAATTACATGGACATCTACCCCGGCTGGAATGCTGCGGTGCGCATTTATTCACCGACTGAAGCCTATTTCAATGGCAGTTGGACTCCCCCTCAGTTTGAGCCCGCACAGTGAGTTTGGGCTGGGCCTGCGGAATGCGGGCCCTTTCATCAATGGCTTTGAGTGTTCAGTGTTGTTTGTCTTCTTCTTGAGCTGATGTTGCGATCCTCGTTCTCTGGTTCTGCAAAAATATTCATGGCTGGAGGATTGGCAGCCATGGGCTTGTTGCCATTGACGGTGCTCTCAGCGCCCTCAGCTCTAGCGGCGCAGTGCCCCAAGCCTGCGGTGGTGATTCAAAGTGATGCGGTCGTGCCCGTGACCAAGGCCAACTTTGCGGCTGCAGAAACGCAGACGGTGTTTGCCAAGTATGTCGCCAAAGTTGCTGCTGAAACCTGCACAGGGGGGTTGGGCGTCATCTGGAATGACGGAAAAACGGCGGACCCCAAAGATCGCACGGTGATCCGCATCAACTTCGATACTCTGTATTCCTGGTTGATTCTCGATCTCACCACGCCAGCCACGTTCACACTCCCAGAAACCAATGGCCGCTATCAGAGCGCCATGGTGGTGAACGGCGAGGGGTATGTGTATGTGGAGAAGGAGCCTGGTGAGTACACTTTGACGCAAGATGAGGTTGGCAGTCGGATTGCCCTGGTGGCCTTCCGCACCGGTGTCAATATTCAGGATCCTGATGATGTTGCTAAGGCGCAGGCTTTGCAGGCCAAGTTGTCGGTGAAGCAGGCGAAGACGGGTGAGTTTGTGCAGGCCAACCAATGGAACTTGGAGCAGATGCTGGCGCTTCGTGCTGCCTACAATCAAGAGCGGAATGAGAAGGGTGTGAAGTCGGAGTCGCTCTTTGGTCGACCTGGTGACATCACCCCAGAGCAAAACAACATGGGGGTCGCCGTTGGGATTGGAGGCTTGCCCAAGGAAGGTGCTGTGTATCTCTTCTATACGCCCACGTCGACTGACCCGCAGACGCTCACCTTGAAAGACGTGCCCAATGGTGATAATGCTTTCTGGTCACTGACGGTTTACGACAAAGATGGTTTCCCCAGTGGAGATGCGTTCAATCTCAATAGTGCGTTCGCTAAAGCGAATGCAAATGGTGAAGTAGTAATTAATTTGGGTGGTGAAGCTGGCCAGGAGAACCGTCTCGATATTTACCCAGGCTGGAATGCGACGTTGAGGATCTATAACCCTAAGCCTGCTTATTTTGATGGCTCCTGGGTACGGCCTGAGCTTCAGTTGAGGTGACCGAATCGTGGTTTTGAGGCCATGGGCCTCAAGATTTGTTTGCATTGTTGCCTCGGCATGACATGGCGTCATGTCGAGCTTTTGATCTCTGTTTATGGTGAACATTGCTGTTGCGTCGTGCACTTTTGGGATCATCATCTGAGGTTGTTTTCTTTTGCTCTGACTAGCTTTTAAGTAGAAGCAATACGGTTGAATGGTAACCACTGCGTGGATGAAAGGGGCTTCCAAGGGGCTTTCTCTCTTGGCCCTTTCGGGAGTTTTGTTGGGTCCGCCATTGCGAGCGCAAACGGTTGGGGGTGCTGTTCCCCGGGGTTACACCACGCCGATTCCGTCGGAATTGCTCACGCCAGACACGGTGCGCACATCGGTTGGCACGTTCAACTTCTTTGACGGCATGCCTGATGCCGCCACGGTTGACACCAGCTTTGACAATCTCAAGTTCATCCGCGCTTACGAAACCTTCCTCACATTGATGCCAGCGGCCAGCATTGAAATGCTGCGTGCCGGTCACGCCAAGATGGGAGCCGATGCCTACAACAAAGTGATGTTGTTGGCACCACTGAATTCCAATCCGTTGTTTCTTACCGGTAACACCGACACGGTGTATGGCTCGACCTTCTTCAACTTGAAGGACTCCGGTCCGATGGTGATCGAAATTCCAGCGGGACTTGGCCCTGGAACGATTAATGATGCCTTTTTCCGCTTTGTTGCTGATACCGGAGCTCCAGGCCCCGATCGTGGCAAAGGCGGCAAATACCTGATTCTTGGCCCCGACGATGCGGAGCCGGCGAACACCGATGGCTACTTTGTGTTCCGCTCCCCCAGTTACTCCAACTGGTTGATTCTCAGAGCCTTCCTCGATGATCAGGGTCAACCTGATCAGGCTGTGGCGAACTACAAGGAAGGTCTCAGGCTCTACCCACTTTCATTAAAAGATAACCCTCCTCCAATGAACTTCATTCAGGGAGGGGAGGCAGTTTTTAATACGGTGCATGCCAATAATTTTCATTTTTTTGAAGAGTTGAATGTGATGATTCAGCGGGAGCCACTCAGCCTGCTGGATCCCGAATTGCGTGGCCTGGCCTCGTCGATTGGGCTGGAAAAAGGAAAGCCGTTTGCCCCCAGTGCGCAGGATCGTGCTCTGCTTGAAGAGGCGGTGCAGGTGGGTGTTGCTTATGTGCGTTCCGACATGGGAAAACCGCGTAATGCCGATGTTTACTTCTATGAGGGCAAGCAATGGTTCACGCCATTTGGTGGCGGAAGCCATGACTGGCTGATTGATGGTGGCAAAGGTGGTCGTAATCTCGACGCCCGCAATAACTTCTTCTGGGGTTACACCGTCAACACACCGGCCATGGTGCTGAAGATGGTTGGTGTTGGCTCTCAATATGGGGTGGTGGCGACGGATGCTACTGGTGCCTACCTCGATGGCAGCAAGACCTACAAATTCACCGTTGATGCCGATGTTCCGGCAAAGGATTTCTGGTCGATGGTGGTTTATGACCCTCAGACCCGTTCTGAACTGCAGACGGATCAGTTGCTTCCCAGCAAGAACAGCAAGCGCAACCAAGACATGGTTGTGAATGCAGACGGCACCATTGATCTGTATTTCGGCCCTAAGGCGCCTGCAGGTCAGGAAGCGAATTGGATTCAGACCGCTCCTGGCAAGGGCTGGTTCGCGATCTTCCGCCTCTACGGCCCGCTTCAGCCCTGGTTCGATAAGACCTGGCAGCTCAATGACATTCAGCCTCTTGGTTGAGATTTAAATCGCTTCTGTTCACACTTCCTGCTCAACCATGACTGTTCTCAAGTACCTTCCGCCTGCTGTCCTTTCCGCCTTGTTTTTGGCATGGAGTGGTTCTTCCCTTCATGCTGCTGATGTGAAGCCCAAGGGCTACAACACGCCAATTCCCGTCGATGTGTTGACCCCCGATAGGGTCAACACCCGAATCGGCACGTTTCAGTATTTCGATGGTTTCCCCGACGATGAAACCATGCGTAAGGCACGCCGTCAGGTGGACCTTGGGCGTGGAGTGCAGACCTTCTTGAACTTCATGCCGGCGGCATCCATCGAGATGCTCTACGTCGGCCACCGTGATGGGTATGGCTTGAAGTCGAATCGCGACATCGGCTTGTTTGAGGAGCTGATGAGCTCCGACTCGCTTTGGCTCACCGGTAACACCGATACGGTGTATGCCTCGGCGTTTCTCGATCTCAGCGACGGCCCTGTCGTGGTCGAAGTGCCTGAGGGCACCGGGCCTGGAACCGTCAACGATGCCTTCTTCCGCTTCGTGATTGATATGGGCGGCCCTGGTCCTGACAAAGGCAAGGGCGGCAAGTATCTGATCCTTGGTCCTGGTCATCAAGCACCCGCCAACACCGACGGTTATTACGTTGCGACCACGCCCAGCAAGATCAACTGGCTGATCCTCCGCGGCTTCCTTGATGAGCAAGGCAAGCCGGATACGGCGAAGGCGGCCTTCAAGACTGGTCTCAAGGTGTATCCCTTTGCGCAAAGGGCCAATCCCCCTGCCAACACGTTCACCAACCTCACCGGTTCAGACGTGAACACGATCCATGCCAATGACTTCAAGTTCTACGAGGAACTCAATGAGGTGATTCAGCGCGAGCCTTCCGCGATGTTCTCCCCTGAACTCCTCGGGATGGCCTCGGCCATTGGCATTCAAAAAGGCAAGCCTTTCAATCCATCAAGTACCCAAAAAGCTTTGCTGACTGAGGCCGTTGCCATTGGTAATGCCACAGCGCGCTCGATTTTGTTTGCCCCGCAGGATCCCAAGGCCTACATCTATCCGGGTAAATCGGGCTACTGGCAAACCGGATTCCCCGGTGGCAACCACGACTATGTCGTCAATGGCGGCAATGGTGGGCGTGACATGGATGGCCGCACGCTGTTTTTCTACCTCGCCACGGTGAACACGCCGGCGATGGTGCTGGAACTGCCTGGCGTGGGGTCCCAGTACGCCTTCACTTCTCGTGACAGTGGCGGTGCCTATCTGGATGGGTCGAAAACCTACAAACTCAACATTCCCGCCAATCCTCCCGCACAGCGTTTCTGGTCGTTTGTGGTCTACGACCCGCAAACCCGCTCAATGCTGCAGAGCAAGGAGATGCCTTACCCCAGCAAGAACAACAAGCGCAATCCGGAGATGGTCAAGAACGCCGACGGCAGCATTGATCTGTACTTCGGTCCGGAACCCCCTGCAGGCAAAGAAGCCAACTGGGTGAAGACGGTTCCAGGGAAGGGATGGTTCGGCATCTTCCGTCTTTACGGCCCAGGCCAGGAGTGGTTTGACCGCACCTGGAAGCTGGGAGCGATTGAACAACTTTGACTCAAGGGCTGAGATGGCTCTGCTTTGAAGCCACACCCTTGACCTGACTATTTCGTCTTTTTTGCACTGAACTTCTGATGGCTCGATCTGTTGATGTGGTTGTGATTGGCGGTGGTTTTGCCGGCATCACAGCAGCCCGTGACCTGCAAAAGCGGGGCTACGACGTGCTCGTGCTCGAAGCCCGTGATCGGCTAGGCGGGCGTACCTGGAGTGAAGATCGCCATGGCTTTCATGTGGAGCTGGGCGGCACCTGGGTGCATTGGACCCAACCCTTCGTCTGGGCCGAGAAGGAGCGTTACGGCCTTGAGGTTCAGGAGACACCAGGCTGTATCGCTGAGCGGGTGGCGATCAAAATCGACGGCCAGGTGCAAGAGCTGCAGGAGTCGCAGCTGGGTGAATTCGTGGAGGGCTTTGAACGCTTTTTTGCTGAGTCGAAGGGCGTCTGGGAGCGTCCCTATGACGTGCACCACTGCTGGGATGCGGTGTGTGAACGCGACGGCTTGACCGTCGCTGATCGTCTCAATGCTCTCGAGCTCACGCCCTTGCAGCGCACCAGCATCGGTGGATTTCTCGAGATCCTCTGCATGAACCAACCGCAGAATGCCTCCTACGTGGAGATGATGCGCTGCTGGTCGCTCACCGGTTGGAATTACGAGCTGTTCAATGACACCGCAGCCCGTTACAAGTTCACCAAAGGCACCGGTGCCCTGGTGGAGGCGATGGCCAGCGACGGTGGTTTTGAGGTCTCACTCAACACATCGGTGCGCGCAGTTCAGCAATCGAGCGATGGCGTCTGTGTCACCTCGGAGTCAGGTGAGCTGGTGATTGCCAAACGCGCGGTGGTGACCGTCCCATTGAACGTGCTGCACAGCGTCGATTTTGAGCCCCCTCTTTCGAGCGTGAAGCTGGAAGCCTCCCGGCTCAAGCATGTTGGCGGTGGATACAAAGTGTTTTTTGAAGTGGAAGGTGATCCCGGTGCCGTGATGACCTTGTCGCGTTCGACCGATTCACCGTTGATCGGCAGCTTTACCTACAAACGCGGAGAGCAGCATTCCGTGCTTGCCGGCTTCAGTCTTGAACCTGGTGCTCTGGAGAAGTCGGTTGAGGAGTGGCAGGTCGTGCTCGAGGAATTCATCCCTGGCGTGAAGCTGTTGTCGACCTTTGGTCATGACTGGGGGGCTGACAGCCTCTCCCAAGGGAGCTGGGCGACGTATCGACCTGGAACAGTGGCTCGCTTCAGTGATGAATTGCCGCGTCAGGAAGGCCATGTGTTCTTTGCCTCCGGAGACCATGCCCAGGGCTGGCGCGGATTCATTGAAGGAGCCATTGCCAGTGGCTCCCGCACGGCTGTGACTGTGGCCGACAGCCTGAGCTCTCAGACTGTCGGCTCACCGGTGGCGTCAGTTAAACAGCCAGCGAAGGCCTAAGTTCACGCCGCTCTGGCTCGTTGTGTAGCCATTGCCTGAGCCACCTGCGTAGTCGAGGCCGAAATATTTGTAGGAGAGGGAGGCCTGCGCTGAATTGCCAAGGGCGTAGGCAATCCCTGCCTGGGCTGTGCCGCTCAGGTCGCGTTCGCCAGCGAGGCCAAAACCACCGGCATCCAGGTAGGCAAAAGCCTGCCAGTCTTCGTTGATGGCGTAGGTGGCCATCATGCCGATCAGAGGTTGCACCCAGGTGTTGCCCCAGCTCTCACTGGCTGACCGTTCGATCTCGCGGCTCCTCTCACGGTTCACCACCACGCCTTCAACGGTCACCGTGCGCTTGCGCGTGAAATCCACGCTGGTGGAGAGGTTGGCGTCGATGACTCGGGCCCCTGCAAAGCCCACGAAACTGGTGCTTCCTTTCTCCATGTGGGGTTTCTGGATCGCACCTGCCCGATAGCGCATTGCCAAGTCGACGATCGTTTGATTCATGTCGATGTCGACATCAAGATCGCCTTTCACCTCAATCGATCGCTTGCGCAGCAGCGACGGCAAGCCGAGTTGATTCCGCAATGGGTTTTCGGTCTCGCGCCAGTAGGAGGCGGAGGTGCTGGCCGAATTGGCAGCGTGATTGACCGCCGCCAGCATGCCGATGCGCCCATATTCAGCAGAGGCTTTGAAGGTCAGTGCGCCGGTGAGGGTGTCGAAGATCGTCGACAACGGCACATTCACCGATGTGGAGTTGTCGTTGATGGTGGTGGTGCTGTTGGTTTCCAGTGGCAGGAAGGCATACATATCGAGATACACGCGCCAGGCGTCTTCATCGCTCTGATCGCTGTCTTCCTTGTTGGCAGCAGCCTGCGTCACCAAGGGGTCGGAGTCCTGGGTTGATTCTGCGATTGGCTCTTCGCTGGCTCTGACTGGCATGGCAGCGGTTGGCAGGCCGATGGCCACCGCGGTTGCCATCAGGGAAAAACCGAGAGCGCGCATAACACTGGAATTGATGCTGGAAACGTAGGGAGCTTCCAGTGGCAATGCACGGCCTGTTGATCCCATTTGTGCTTACCTTTTGCCTGAATCGATGACGCCGCTTAGCGAGCCACTTAACTAGGTGCCAGAACGATTTGCTGGTGATGACGGCTCAGATTCGGATTGCTTTTGGCTCGCTGGTTACAGCCTGCATCGCTCCCCTGTTGCTTGTGCCTGCTGCACAAGCTCAGGACCAGCTCCCCAGCTCTGTTGAAGAGCAGGCTGCGTTTGATTTCACGCCCCTGGGCCTGAACGACGTGACCCTGGCGCAAGCTGAGCAGCCTGAGCCTGGCACTGACAATGTTCCCGTCACGGTGACGGAGGGTGAGAGCAAAGCGAAGGAGGAAGGAAGTCTGGCCAAGGCGGCGCAGAACCCCATCGCCAGCATGAGCAGTCTGCCGATTCAGTGGAACTCCACGCCCTCCACCCAGTGGGCACCGAACCTACCGATCCCGCTGACCAGTCCCACCCAATACGTCAAAGCGGAGCCGAACCAGACCCAGAATGTGGTCAACGTTCAGCCGGTGATTCCCTTTCCTGTGAGCAAGTCGCTCACTTTGGTCACCCGCACAATCGTGCCGTTTATTTCACAGCCCTGGCGCAACGGCTCCTCGATTCAGTCGCTCGGTGATATCAACCCCTCGGTGTTTTTTGTGCCGACCCTCAAGGGGAACTTCACTGTCGGTGTAGGACCGACCCTCGTCATGCCTACTGCAACGGATCAGCGTTTGAGCTCGAAGCGTTGGAGTGCTGGCCCGAGTGGGGTTTTGGTGTACACCAAAGGGCGCATCGTGGCGGGTGGATTGGTCAACAACATCTGGTCATTCTCTGGCGATGGTGGCAGCGATGTGAACAAAATGCTGATCCAACCCTTCTTGAACTACAACCTTCCGAAGGGGTGGTATCTCACCAGCTCTCCGATTATTACGGCCAATTGGAATCACCCTGATAACAAAGGGTGGACCGTTCCCGTTGGTGCAGGGTTTGGGCGCGTGTTTGTGATCGGCAGTCAGCCCATCAATGCCTCGTTGAGTGCCTACTACAACCTGGTCAAGCCTGAGGTGGCGGGGCAAACGCTGATGGGCGATTGGACCTTCCGCGCCCAAGTGCAATTCCTGTTCCCAAAGCGAGGCTGACCTCGCTTGCTGGGAGCCGTTTTCAGGCCGAGCGCAGCAAGGTGGTGCGTGGCGACTCGGCGAATTGCTCTTGATAGGCCTTCGCGAAATGACCGCGGCTTCTGAATCCACAGAACGCGGCCACTTCACTGACTTGGCTTAACCCTTCGCGATCGCGTTCGGCTGGTGAGCGCAGCAAGGCATGCACCTGCTGCAGCCTGATCGTGCGCAACAACTCCATGGGGCCACATTGAAAGTTTTCTTTGCTGCCCAAGATGAGCGTGCGCCGTGAGGTGTAGAGCTGTTGGCAGATCTCATCCAAGGTGTGGGAGCTGTTGCCGTTGTTGAACCCCCAGCGCACAAATT
>CAXQPR010000054.1:0-4545 GCA_964225855.1 Salipiger bermudensis
GAACGTTTCCTGGCCTGGTGTCAGCTCTGTGATCAGCGCTTCCGCAATCAAATCTCAAGTCTGTTCCTGAAGCGCAAGAGCGCCCTGGACCGCGTTGTCTACTCGCTGCATTGGGTCGACGACGAAGCGCTTGCCCATGAGTTGTTCATTCGCCTTAAGGAACGGGAGTGCAGCTTTGAGCAACTGTTTTGTTCACTGCCCGCCTCGCGGGAGGAAGGTCTGCCGTCGGGAAAGCAGGGACCGATCGCTTTGTCGGAAGTGCCACAGGCCTTGGCGGAGATGCTGCGGGTGAGTGAGCCGGGTCAGGTGTGGCCTCCCCGTCAGGCGGAAGGGGGCTGGGTGATCGTTCAGCTGGAAGAGTTGCAGCCGGCTGTCTTCAATCAGTCGCTGAAGCGAGAGTTTGCTCTCGAGCTGGGAGATCGTTGGCTGCAGGAATGTATGGAGCTGGCGGCGCGGAAAGCCGTCAAGGTCAACCCGTCGCGTCCAGCACCGGCACAGAACATGCCGGCCCGGCGGGTGATTGCACCCCCCCGCTAAGTGTGAACCAGGATGTTGATGCAGAAATTGCATAATTCGCCCTTTTGAGGCTAGTTCCGAATGGATTGCTGCTAACTGGCCCATAAACTCGAGCTGAATTCTTAAGGCAATCGGAACTGCGATGCAGCTGGCCACGGCCCTTCGTTTGATTGGTGGCTGGGAGCCGTTCGCGAAGTTGCCCCAGGCCGTGCAGGCCCGCCTTGCTGAGTCGATGCAGGCTCTGCGTCTGCGTCCAGGTCAGAAGCTTTACGACTACGGCGATCTGCCCCCCGGTGTGGCCCTGATTGCGCAGGGTCAAATGCGTCTGCTGGCCCTGGATGAACGCAACGAACCCTTCACCCTGCGCCGTCTGGGCCCGGGCGACACCGCCGGGGATGTGAGCCTGCTCCGCGGGGTGACCGGACAGTCGCTTGCTGCCTCTCAACCCAGTCAGTTGTGGTTGCTCCCTCAGGACGCGTTCCTGCAGGCGGTGATGGCCAGCCCTGCGCTTCAGCTGGCCTTGGCCCAGCCCAATCTGGAGGAATTGTTCGATGTGGCGGCGGCATCGCCGTCGCCCCGCACCCCATCCCGCCAGGATCTGCGCGACTGGGCCAGCAATCAGCTGGAGATCTCCAGCGACGACCATCAGGTGTTGCTGCTCCCTCCAGGCGAGCACCAATTCGGCTCCAGTTGGGGGCCTTGGTTGGTGAGCAGCAGCAATGTGGCTGGTGCCGCTCCTGGCGAGGAATTGTTGGGGCCGCTCAAGCTCACCGTGAAGGGCAAGTTGCCGGCCCGGTTACTGGCCAAGTCGGCGGCGACTCCGCCGATGGAGATGCCCCAGGTGATGGTGCTCTCTCCTGATGCCGGTGATCAGGAACCTGAAGAAGCTGAAGCCGAGCTGCTGGAACCGGATTGGCAGGAAAGCTCATCGGCCATCGTGGCCGTGGAACGCCAACAGGAAGCGCTCGAAGATTGGTACGGGCGCCTCGGCGATGACGGCACCTTCCCCCACCTGAGTGGTGAGGGCCCTGTGGAAGCGGCCATGGCGGTGCTGCGCATGCTGGCCCGCTATTTCGATCTGCCCTTCCGGAAGGATGTTCTGCGCCGCATCCTCGAAGATCAGCTGCGCCGCGATGAGTCGGGTCAGGGCATTGGTCTGCTGCAATTGGCAGCGATTGCCGATCTGATGGGTCTTCGGGCCTCTCAGCTGGAGGTCAGTGATGCCCAGGTGGGCCGCCTCCAGCTGCCGGCCGTGGTGATCGGAGCTCAGGGGCCTGTCGTGATCTGGGCCTCAGATCAGGTCGGTCAGGTGTTGGTGAGCGATCCCCAGGCCGGTCAGGGCCCCGTGGCGATCAGCTCCTTGGATCAACGCACTGAGGAGGGCGCCCTCCCTGTGCTTTGTATCGAGCGGGCGCAACTCACGCCCAAGAAACGCTTCGGGTTGTCGTGGTTCCTTCCCGCCTTGAAGCAGCACAAAGGGGTGCTGGTTCAGGTGCTGGTGGCCAGCTTTTTTGTGCAGCTGTTTGGCCTGCTCAATCCGCTGCTGATTCAGCAGATCATTGACGCGGTGATCAGTCAGGGCAATGTCAGCAGTCTGAATGTGCTGGGCACGTTGCTGGTGGCCATGGGCTTGGCTCAGGCCGTGTTGTCGTCATTGCGCACGTATCTCTTTTCCGACACCACCAATCGGATTGATATCAGCCTCGGCTCCACGATCATTGATCACCTGTTGCGGTTGCCGCTGGGTTACTTCGCCGATCGACCAGTGGGTGAGGTCAGCAGCCGCATCAACGAGTTGCAGAAGATTCGCCGTTTCCTCACCGGCACGGCCCTCACAGTGGTGCTCGATGCCGTGTTCGCGTTCCTCTATATCGCGGTGATGCTGCTGTATTCGGTGCAGCTCACGTTTTGGGCACTGGCTGTGGTGCCGCTGTTTGTTGGGGTCACCTTCTTTTCAGCACCGATCATCCGTAAGCAATTGCGGGAGCAGGCCGAGGCCAATGCCCGTGTTCAAAGCCACCTGGTGGAAACCCTGGGGGGCATGGAAACGATCAAGGGCCAGAGCATGGAAATCCACAGCCGCTGGCGCTGGCAGCAGCTCTATGGCGGTCAGATCCAGTCAGGTTTCCGCAATGTGGTCACCAGCACAGCCGCTGGTTCCACCAGTCAGTTCCTGGAGCAGCTGTCCGGCCTGGTGGTGCTTTGGGTGGGGGCGTCGCTGGTGCTCAAAGGTGAACTCACCCTGGGTCAGCTGATCGCCTTCCGAATCCTGGCCAGCAACGTCACCAGCCCACTGCTGCGGATGGCCAACCTCTGGCAGAACTTCCAGGAGACTTCCCTTTCGCTGGAGCGTCTGGCCGACATCGTCGATCACCCCCAGGAACTGGAGATCACTGGCGATCAGAAGCCTCCGATTCCTCCTGTCGTTGGTCAGGTGGCCTATTCCGGTGTGGGCTTTCGCTTCTCAGAGAAGGGCCCCAAGCAGCTCAACAACGTCAACTTCGACATCCCCGCCGGATCGTTTGTGGGCGTCGTCGGTAGTTCGGGCTCGGGCAAGAGCACGATGCTCAAGCTGCTCACCCGCCTTTATGAGCCTGAAGAAGGGGTGATCCGCATCGATGGCAACGACATCAACAAGGTGGATCTCTATTCCCTGCGCGCCCAGATCGGTGTTGTTCCGCAGGACAGCTTGCTGTTTGACGGCAGTGTGATGTCAAACATTGCGCTTACACGGCCGGACGCCGGTTTCGAAGAGGTGGTGTTGGCCGCTCAGGTGGCCTGTGCCCACGATTTCATTCAGGCGATGCCAGCTGGATACAACAGCTCGGTGGGCGAGCGGGGGGCAGGCATGAGTGGCGGCCAGCGTCAGCGCATGGCGATCGCCCGCATGATTCTGCGCCGTCCCCGGTTGCTGGTGCTTGATGAGGCCACCAGTGCCCTGGATGTGGACACCGAACGCCGACTGACCGCAAATCTCATGGATCTCTACAAGGACAGCACGGTGTTTTTCATCACCCACCGCTTGGCCTCCTTGAAGGCGGCCGATCTGATTCTCGTGATGGATCAGGGAGCGCTGGTGGAGCAGGGAACCCACGAAGAATTGATGGCCCTCGATGGACGTTACGCAACCCTTTATCACCAACAGGAGGTGTAAGCCATGAGTGATCAAAAGCCCCAGAACCCACAGCAGCAATCCGGTTTGTCGAAGCTGCCCAACAAGGCCAATCTCTCCAGCTTGGTGGCGCGCCCCCTTGATCCTCAGGAAGTGCGCCTGAAGCCTGCTCCGGTGTGGAGCAAAGCCTTGGCCTGGACGATCATCGGCACCGCCTCATTTGGTTTCTGTTTTGCCATTTTCGCCAAGATTGATGAGGTGGTGCTGGCGACGGGTGAGTTGCAGCCCCTTGGGGCAGAACGGCCGATCAAGGCTCCTTTCGGTGGTGTGGTGAACCAGATCCTGGTGCGTGAAGGGCAGAAAGTGAGTGCGGGGCAGGCGTTGCTTCGCCTCGATCCCCAGGTGTCGGAGAAGCGGGCCGAAACGCTGCAAACCCAGTTGAAACTGGAGAAAAAGCGGTTTGAGGAGGAAAGCCGCTCGATTCAGGCCCGTGAAGCCAGCCTCCGGGAGCGCACCGAAGGCCTTAATCGGGCGCTCAGCACAGAAAATCAGATCTACACCAACATTGCGCCGTTGGCAGAGCAGGGCGCCATCCAGGGCACCGAACTGCTGCGGCAGCGCAATCGGGTGGAGCAGCTGGAGTCGGAGGTGGCCCAGTCGAGGGCCAACCTGCAGGAGGTGCAGGCCCAGCTGCTGAAGATGAAGCAGGAGTCGCTGCGGGAAATCGCTGATCTCGAGCGTCAGCTGGTGGAGGTGGAAGACACCCGCAATAAAGAGGTGCTCACGGCACCGGTGAATGGGGTGATCTATGGCTTGGTGCCCTCCAGCCCGGGCTATGCCGCTTCCAGCGGTGAAACCCTGGTGAAGGTTGTGCCTGGCGGAACGCTGGAGGCGAAGGTGTTCGTCACCAACCGCGA
>CAXQPR010000055.1:0-34112 GCA_964225855.1 Salipiger bermudensis
CAACAAGACCGTCGCGCTGACCGACCCCTTCCAGGCACGGGGCCTGACGCTGACGGTGTGCGGCTCGACGCTGCATCAAACCCAACTGGAGCAGAAGAAATTCGTCAAACACCAACCGGCGCCGCGCTCGCTGCAGAGCATCCCGATCCTTCGGGCGATGGATCTGGTCCAGAGCCAAAGGGCGAGAGATCAGATCAAGGGCGTCACGCCGATCGGCGCTGAGGGGCTCGGGCCAGCGCTGAGCAGCCGGCAGCACTAACTCAACGAGCTTGCGCAAGCGATCGGCGGTGAGCCCCTCGGTGAGTGCATACACAGGCAGCAATCTCCCGATCTGAGGAGAGCGAACCGGAGCGCTGGCACTCTCCAGCACCTCGATCAGCGGATCCTGAAAACTGAGGCCATAGGGGCCGGATTTCACCAGACCGCTGATGGCCACGGTGGCTCCCACGGGGAATTGGCGGGTTTGGGTGTGCAGTGCCGCTGGGCTGCTGAAGCGTTTGCCTGCGAGAAAACGCGTCACCTTTAACCGTCCCGTCGGATCCTGTACCTGCAGCTCGAGAATTGAGAGATTGGGATTGCGAGGACTGGTGAATCCGTGGCAACGCCGCACGGTGGCCACAATCGTTGCCGTTTCTCCGGGTTCCAGAGCCTCAATGCGCCGCATCGCCGAATAATCGACGTAATCCCGGGGGTAATAGAGCAAGAGATCACGGACCAGCAGTAACCCAAGCGAGGCCAATCGCTCAGCCAGCTTCGGGCCGATACCCTTCACCCGAGACAAGGGTGCATCAAGGGCAAAAGCCCCCTGTGCATCAGATGCTCGCCGCTGGGGGGAAGCATCCACCACCCGCAGCCGAGGCGGTGCCATCGGCCGGGTGGGCTCCAAGCGCTGACGCAATCCGTGCAGCCACTGCCGCGTGATCGTGACCAAACGGCGGCGGGAGGGCTCAGTCAGACCGGGATAGTCGCGATAGGAGGCCGCAAAGTCCTGTAGCCGTGCCTGGCTATCGGTAGGAAGCGGAATCGGAGGTGGCTCCCCCAATTGGCGTACAAGGAACTTGTGGAACCGCTCTTGGCGCCCCTGCAGATCGCCGAACCCACGATCCGCCTCAAGCGAGAGGGCTGTCTGCAGAGGCCGTAACCACGCAGCCAATAACTCCAGATCAGCGGCGGAACAGCCCTGATTCAGCTCTGGGGCGGATTGGTTGGAGGACTCGGCCACCACTGCGTCTGCACCTGTTGGGTCTGCGCACGCCTTTGCCAATGGCGTTGCTGTCGCACCATTGTGAGCAGATTGCGCCGGCGCTGGCGGAGCTTGGCTCGGCTACGACGCAATGAAGGACCGTCGAATTCCAGTTCGGAAGGTCGCAAGAGGACGCAAGTGAGATCCATCAGCGGCTCACCCGGGGTCGTCATCGGCAATGGGACGCGCAGTCTGAGCAAATTGGATGGCGCTGGCAGTGTCTCCACCTGGCCATGCAGCACCGCATCGAGAAGGGTCATCGGCAGAAGGCTGCTGGCTAAGCCGGAGCGCAGCAACTCAACGTTGATGGCGTGGGAAAGATTGCGGAGCCGACGCACAATCGCCTGATCCAATCCATCCAGCCAGCGGAGCAGCTCCAACGGCATGGTGGGCATGAAGGCTGGATCCTCAGTGGATTCCACGGCATCACTGATGTCGTCTTGGTCGGCAATCGCGCTCTGGTCCTCATGGTCGTCAGGCCCATCCATGGCCTGGCCGGCCATCACAAACAACGAACGCAGAAGATCTAGGTCGCTGTTCCCCTCTGCCGTTTGTTCTCCATCTCCCTCAGCCTCTTGCGCGGAGTCTTCAGGGGGATCATCGAAACTCAGATCCAGGTCCGAATGAGCGTCGGAGTCCTGATCGGTTTCAACATCCTCTGAGTGAAGCGGCCTCACCAAGCCGTCTAGAAGCGCCGGCTGGTCGATCGGAGGAGCAAAACTGAGGTTCACTGACCCAGCCGCACCGTCCAGATCCCGGGATGGATCAGAAGGCAAATCGGTTGGCTCGCCCTCAGAGGCTTCGGTGGAACGCTGCAGCGCCTCAACCATGGCCTGCTGAGCATGACGTCGACGCTGCTTGCGTTCCCTGGCCAGGGTCTTAGCGAGTAACTGAAGCTGCTCGATTGTGAGCAGCGTGGTGCAGCGCTGCACCAATTGGTCAATGCGCACCTGAAGCGACTCCCTCTCCTGATCGGAGAGTTGACTGAGGCGAGCCGGGTCCAAACAGCAAAGCCATTCCGCCAAGGAACGATGCACTGCAGTCGCCAAACCCTCGCGCAGAACAAGTAGGTAGTGCGCTTGGTCAGCATAAAAAGCCGGTGCCGACTGACGGCACCAGCTCTGAAGACGAGCAAATTGCTCGTCGGGGTTATGCGGTTTCAAACCGTCTTGGTCTAAGGCCAAGATCAGCCTTTGGTCATCGAAGCCACTTCTGCGGCGAAGTCGTTCTCTTCCACCTCGATGCCCTCACCCAGGGTGTAGCGGGTGAAGCGACGCACCTTGACGTTCTCGCCGATCTTGCCTGCGGTCTGCTTGACCAGTTCAGCCACGGTGATCGAGCTGTCTTTGATGAAAGGCTGCTCCAACAGAGCAAGTTCCTTCAGGCGCTTGGCAATGCGGCCCTCGACGATCTTCTCCTTCATCTGCTCAGGCTTGCCCTCGAGATCATCACGGCCCATCTCGATGGACTTTTCGCGCTCGCGGATTTCAGAAGGAATCTCATCGGTGGTGACGTACTCGACACCAGGGCAGGCTGCAACCTGCATGGCCACGTCACGCAGCAGCTCCTGGAACATGTCGCCACGGGCAACGAAGTCCGTTTCGCAGTTGACTTCGACCAGAACACCCACGCGGGCACCGGTGTGGATGTAGCTGCCGATCGCTCCCTCAGCCGCAGTGCGTCCAGACTTCTTCTCAGCGCTGGCAATACCTTTCTGACGCAGCCATTCAATGGCTTTGTTGGCGTCGCCTTCAGTTGCTGCAAGGGCTTTCTTGCAGTCCATCATTCCTGCGCCGGTCTTGTCGCGCAGTTCCTTGACGAGCTTGGCGGATACGGCAGCAGCCATCGGAGGAGGGGAAGTAAAGAAATTGGATAAACAGAGCCGCCGTCCCGCAGCAGCAGGATGGCGGCATGAACCGAGTGGTTAGGCGAGATCAGCCCTGGCTGTCGTCGCCACCACGCTGGTCGTTGGCACCGTGACGGCCTTCGTTGATGGCATCAGCCAAACGGCTCAGCACCAGCTGAACGGAACGAACCGCGTCGTCGTTGCAAGGGATGGGCACCTCGCACAGGTCGGGATCGCAGTTGGTGTCCAGCATGGAGACCAAGGGGATGTCCAACTTGCGGGCTTCGAGCACTGCGTTGGTCTCACGACGTTGATCCACCAGGATCACAACGTCGGGGAGACGACGCATGTTCTTGAGACCACCCAGGTACTTCTGGAGTCGGTCCAGCTCACGACGCAGAACCGCAGCTTCCTTCTTCGGACGCATGGCGATGGCACCACTGGATTCCATGCGCTCGAGGTCCTTAAGACGATCGATCCGGGCTTTCATAGTGGTCCAGTTGGTGAGCATGCCGCCCAACCAACGCTGGTTGACATAGGAACCACCACAACGGGCTGCCTCGAGGGCCACCACCTCAGACGCTTGCTTCTTGGTGCCAACACACAGGAAACGCTTGCCGCTGCGAGCTGCTGAGCGCACCCACTTGTAGGCATTGTTCATGCAGACGGCAGTCTGCACAAGGTCAATGATGTGAACCCCATTGCGCGCGCAATAGATGTAGCGCGACATCTTGGGGTTCCAACGACGGGTCTGGTGCCCAAAGTGGGCGCCAGCTTCCATCATCTCTGCGAGAGTGACAACAGCCATAGTGATTGAGGTTTCGGGTTCGCCTCCACCTGTCAGGGATGGTCAAAGACCAGCACCCGAAACAGACAGGTGTGCGGTTTGAAAGAACCCAGTGAATTTATCAAAAAGCCGGTCAACGAATCCCGAGAGCCCTGGCTTCCCGATAGAGCGCTCTGACCCCAATGCGATTGAGAGGAAGACGCAGCAATTCCATCGCCAGAGCAGCACGACCATGGCTGATCAGCCAACCCAGCACTGGACGCAAGGAACGCTCATTGATGAGCCCCCCGAGAGTCAGAAGTTCCCAGAGCAGCCGATGCAACACAGTGAACTGAATGATCAAACGCACCCGTCGGGTGGGGTGCTTGCGATAGAAAACGAGCCCCATCTTGGCCCGCTCCTGCTCGACCCTGATCAGATCAGGGATCTGGGTCATGCTCAGTGCGGGGTGCCAGTGATACCCCACGGCTTCAGGGCATTTCACCAGCACAACTCCCATTTGGCGCAGGCGTTCCCCCAGTTCGAGATCCTCCCAGCCATACAGGCGGAAGCCTAGATCGAACAACCCAGACTGCTGCAGCACTGACCGGTCAATGGCCACATTGCCTGTGGCGAAATAAGCCCAAGACAGATCCCGCAACTTGTGGCGTTCCGCAGTCGGATCTTCAAAGTTGGCCGTGTTGATCACAGCGCCATAGGTGAAGCACAGGCGATCGCCTCGCTGCGTCCAGGTGCGTTGAAGGGCACGGGCATGACTGGCGAGAAAACCCGGCACCACCACCAGGTCACTATCGATGAAGACGATGACATCCCCTCGGGCCTGGTCAACACCGCGGTTGCGGCCCTCCGCCGGACCGCCATGGGCCTGTTCAAAGAAGCGAACATGGGGAAAGCGATCGGCCTGCTGGCGAAGCCGATCAGGGGTGCCATCGGTGGAGCCATCGTCGACCAGAACGACCTCATAGCCCTCGATCTCCCCAGACGGCGTCTGCTGCTCCAAAGCCACCAGACACTTCTCCAGGATCGGCCAGCGGTTGTAGGTGGGGATGACGACGCTGATAAACATCCGCGCACGACCGGAGCAAGTGGACAACCAGCCTAAAGACATGAAAAAAGGGGGGCCTTTCGCCCCCCTTTGACCCTTGAAAACGTTGCTGAATCAGTCAGCAGCACCACCGTTGTTTGCAGTGCCAGTCACACCATTGCCAGCACCTTCACCACGGCCGTCATTACGCATCTTGCGCTTCTTGAACTTGCGGGCGTAGGCGCGGTTGCGCTCCTGCTTTTCCTTCTTGAGGTTCCTGCGCTTGGCCATCGCGTGGGGTGATGAAACGAATTGGTTGAATTCAATCTACCCAACCGCGGTGAACAACCGACCATCCTCCATTCGAACCAGGCGATCTGCCACATCAAGAATGCGCGGGTCGTGGGTCACCATCAACACCGAACACGCCTGTTCCCGGGCGAGGCGTTTGAGCAAATCCACCACCTCGCGGCCTGTCGTGCTGTCAAGAGCAGCCGTGGGTTCATCCGCCAGCAACAACTGCGGATGGGCTGCCAGGGCTCTGGCAATCGCGACACGCTGTTTCTGGCCACCGGAAAGATCGTGGGGAAGCTTGCCGAGGTGATCACCAAGACCGACAGCTCTCAGCCACTCCCTGGCCAGGTTTCTGCGGGCGAGATAAGAGCGGTCGTTCAACAGATCCGCACCCATCTGCACGTTCTGCTCAGCCGTCAGGCATCGCAGCAAATTGTGCCCCTGAAAGATCATGCCAATGCGGCGGCGCAGCTTTTGCCGGGCGCCGCGGCCTGCCCCTTGGAGCGGCTGGCCCAGCACAGAGACTTGGCCCTCCTGAACGGTCCGCAGCGCGCCAATCAGGGTGAGCAGGGTGGTCTTGCCGCAGCCGGAGGGTCCGGTCAGAAGCACCACCTCACCCGGCTCAATCCTGAGATCAACGGATTGGAGCACCTGACGGCGATTGCTGCCTCGGCCATACCAATGGCTCAAACCTTCAATCGAAACAGTGGAGCCCATTCAGAAGATCTCCGCTGGATCAGCGTCCACCAGTCGGCGCATGGCCAATCCGGCAGACAGCATGCACATCACGAGGATCATCGTGAACACCGTGGCAGCGCGCGTGAAATCCATCCCAACGGGCAACCGGGTGGCCTCCCGCACGAACCAGTACAGCCCCTGACCGGCCAGATAGGCCGGCACGTAGCCAATCAGAGCCAGCAGCAAGCCTTCACGCACCACCACACCCACCAAGGTGATCACCCGATAACCCATCGCCATCAAGGTGGCGTACTCAGGCAGGTGATCGCTCACATCGGTGTACAGCACCTGATAGACGATCACGCAGCCGACAACGAATCCCATGGCTGCACCGAGGGTGAAGATGAAACCGATCGACGTGCTGCTCCGCCAGTAATTCTGTTCGAAGTCAATGAAGCCCTGCTTCGTCAGCACCTTCACGTCCTCGGGGAGCAGGGCCTCGAGTCGGGCCTGAACCGCGAGCGGATCGGCCCCTGGCTTCAGGCGAATCAGACCCAGCTCAATGCTGCCCGGGGTCTTATTCGGCATCAGGTCGAGAAACGTCTCTGTGCTGGTGAGCAAATTTCCATCGGCACCAAAGCTGGTGCCCAAGGCCACCAGTCCAGCGACACGCACCCGATTACCACCGATTTCACTTTCGACCGTGCGGCCCTGCTTAAACCACTCCGCAACGGGACCAAATTCGGGCCTGGAGCGTTCATCAAACAACACCCTGCCTTTCTGAGACAGCTGCCGGCTCTTAGCGGCCAGTTCAGGGTCCACGAAAAACGGATCCTCCGGATCAAATCCGAGACCAAGAATCGAGCGGGTGCTCTTGGTTTCCGGATTTCGCCAGAGCATCAAGCTCCAATGCACGGGAGTAATGCCCTCCACCTCGGCGTCGGCCATCGTCTGGATCAGGCGCCGCTTGGGAAAACCAGCCATGCGCACCGAGCTCGTGGAACGCGGACTGATCAACACCAGATCGGCATCAAAGCGCCGATGCACGGTGACGCTGGCATCAAACAGCCCATCGCGAAAGCCAAGCTGCATGAACATCAAGATGCCCGCAAAGCTGATGCCGGCCAGAGCAACAATCAGCCGAACGGGCTGACGCACCAACATCAACGAGGCCAGCGGAATCCGCCGGCGTTGCCAGAAGCCCAAGGTCACTGTGCGCTGAAACGGGCAATCACCTTCATGCCGGCCAGGGAGCGAACCCTCTGGGCCGACTGAGGATCGAGCTTGACTCTGACCTCCACAATCCGAGCATCGGCATCACCGGTGGGATCAGTCGAGAGCACTTGCCGCTGACGCACCTGGGGACTGATGGCGGTGACAGAACCGCTGAGACTTCCTTGGAAGCCACCGTTCTCGCTCGTCAAGACGACCGGTTGGCCAACACGAACGCGGTTGATGTCGGACTCATAGACCTCCACCAGCGCTTCCATCGCCTGACTGGCCCCCACCTCGATCACACCATCGCCCCCAGGACGCTCTCCTTCACGGGTGTGAATGCGCAACACCACCCCATCGAGTGGCGAACGCAGCTCGCTGTTGGCCAGATCGGCCATGAGTTTGCGCTTTTCCGCCTCAGCCTGTTGTTGCGCTCCCTGGAGTCGCAGCAACTCATCGCGCTTCTCATCCAGCAGCACCAGAGACGCTGCACCCACCTGAGCCGCCTTGGCGTAGCGCTGCACTTCTCGAACCTGAAGCTTGATCTCCGCAGTCAGCGTGCGCAAACGGGCCTGAACGCCGGCGAGATCAGCCTGAATCTGAGGACGGTTATCAAAGCGAGCCAAAACCTGCCCTTTTTGCAGGCTCTCTCCCTCTGACACCAACAGTTCGGCCACCCGCGGGGTGCCACCAAAACCACTGATGGGTGCCGCCAAACGACGCACATCCCCTGCTGGGGAAAGTTGTCCAAGGGCGGCCACCGCCTCAGGAGCGCGAACAACTGGACTGGGCAGTTGCGGTTGCACCGCAGCCTCGCGGCGTGTCAGCTGCAACAACCCCAATCCAACGGCTAGACCAAGGCCTCCAGTCAGCAGCAAAAGAGCTGGACGGCGCATCAGGGCGTGGGCGGATTGTCGAAGAGCAGCTCCTCGATGTAACGATCGGCCCATTCGACGCTGAAGGCCTTCTCCAACACGCGGCGTGTCTTGTCGTTGCGCTTCTGTTGCAGGCAATAGGAGAGCTGACCTTGATAGCGATCGATCGTAGAAGGATCGTCTGAGGGATCAGGCTCCGTGGTTTCCACCGCCTGACGCAACACATCGAGATAGCGACCCACCAAGTCGACAAACCAACGTTCTTCCGTGCTGTTCACGGGGCGGATAAAGCGCACAAATGGGGAAAAGATGGTTCCCCAAGCGGGGAGTTCCCTCACCTGTTCAAAGGGCGGCAGGGAAATCGACTCCAGCGGCTGGCGAACGGATGCAGGGAGGACTGAACGCACCGGTGAGAGATCGACAATCGCTGCCGAGATGCCTGCTGGGCTGGCAACGATATCGGCCCCAAAAACTGGCAGGTCGAAGCGGGGATCAGGAAAGAAAACGCAGTGCAGAATTTGCAGACCCAGGCCCAAACGAGCCGTCTCCAGGTGGAGTTTGCGCAGCCCGCGGCATTGGTTCAGTTCATTGCGAATGAACAGTGCTTCGCCATCCAACGTGGCTGTTATCGCTTCAAGCGCCGGGTCCACAGCCAAGGGTGACAGCTCGGGCATGGCAGAGCGGCATTCACGGATGCGATCGGCCAAGGCGTCCACCAGGGGATGCAGCTCCTTGGAAGGTGATGAGGACGAGGTCGAAGGCACTGGCGTGGCTCGGCACTGCTGGGGGCTATGGGGACTATGCCGCACGTCTCTGCTCGATCGCCTCAACAGCCAGAAACCAGGCGTCACCGGAATAGTCTGGGGGCCTGCGACATGGGGTCCCGATCCGCTCCTCGAACGGTCTTGAACTGACCTATCAGACGTTGGCCAACGGCTGTCGCTGCGTCTTCGCCCCCATCCCCGCAGCAGGGCTCACCTGCCTTGATTTCTGGTGCAAAGCCGGGAGTGCCTTCGAGCAACCAGGCGAGGAGGGGCTTGCTCATTTTTTGGAGCACATGGTGTTCAAAGGCAGCCATAGCCTCGAGGCTGGAGCCTTTGACCTGCGCGTCGAAGCCCTGGGGGGCAGCAGCAACGCCGCCACCGGCTTCGACGACGTGCATTTCCATGTGCTCGTGCCGCCGGAAGGTGCGCAGGAAGCCCTCGAACTGCTGCTCGACTTGGTGCTGGAGCCGGCACTGCGCGCCGATGCCTACGCCATGGAGCGTGATGTGGTGCTGGAGGAAATCGCCCAGTACCGCGATCAACCGGATGAGCAGGTGGTGCAGCAGCTCCTGGCAGCCAGCTGTCCTGAACACCCTTACGGACGGCCCATCCTTGGCTGGGAAGACAGCTTGCAAGCGAGCACACCGGAGACCATGGCCGCCTTCCATCGGCGTCGCTATCGGGGGCCGAACTGTTGTTTGCTTGTCACCGGCGCGATTCCTGACGGATTACCTCAAAGTCTGAGCACCGGACGCTTGGCCGATCTGGAGGCTGCAAGCCCGGAACCAGTTGATGGCGTTCATGCAGCACCAACCCAAGGAGGCCTTTCATTCCGACCCGGTCGCTCCACGGTTCAGGTTGATCGCCTCGAAGCGGCCCGACTGCTGATGGCCTGGCCGGCTGCACCAGCGGGTCAACAGCGTCAAGTGATGGGGTATGACCTGGCCACCACACTGCTGGCCGAGGGACGCCGAAGCCGCCTTGTGGCCCGCTTACGCGAACAGCTGCAGATCGTCGAATCCATTGACATGGATCTCACAACCCTCGAGCAAGGAAGCCTGGTGATGTTGGAGGCCTGCTGCCCCCCTGAAACCATCAAGGAGGTGGAGAAGGAAGTGCATCGAGTCCTCCTGCAATGCAGGTCTGAACCCGTGCAAGCAGAGGAACTCGAACGGGCTCGTCAACTGGTCGGCAACGGGTTGCGCTTCAGCCTGGAAGCGCCTGGTTCAGTGGCCGCCATCGCTGGCTCGCAAGCGCTTTGGCGAACGCCGCAAGCTCCCCTGGCCGCACTGGCCGATCTTGATCAGTGGTCAGCTATCGAATTGCAGCAAGACGTGTTCTCCCACCTCCACCCTGATCAGGCCTACACCCTCGTAGCACTGCCGAAGGAGGAGGGCTGATGCCCCCAGTGTCAGATCTGATTCTTGACCCCCACACCACGGCTGGGGTCCTTGCCGCCAAACTCTGGATCCGGCGTGGAAGCGCCTGCGATCCCGACCAGCAGCGCGGTGCCCATCAACTGCTGGGCTCCTTGCTGAGCCGCGGATGTGGTCCCTATGGGCCGACGGAGCTCGCCGATCTGGTGGAAGGCTGCGGTGCAGGCCTGCGCTGCGACACCAACGAAGACGGCTTGCTGATCAGCCTGAAATGCCGTGACAGCGACGCCGAGCGCCTGCTGCCGGTGATCGGATGGATGGTGCACCAACCCCAGCTACTGCCCGATCAGGTGGAGCTGGAAAAAGAGCTGAGCCTCCAAGCGCTGGTGCGCCAGAAAGAAGATCCCTTCCATCTCGCTTACGACGGATGGCGGACTCTGGCCTACGGGTCTGGAGGCTATGGCCATGACCCGATGGGTGTCACGGACGATCTCAACAGGATGGACCGCGATCAGCTTGTCGCCCTGGCCAAGCAGCTCGATGGCGCATCCACTGTCCTGGCGATGTCGGGCACGATTCCCGATGCTCTGCTCAACCTCCTGAACCACCACGAGGCGTTTCAAGCGCAAGCCACACCAACATCATCAGCAGACAAGATCAGCTCCCAGGACGCTGAGGGCGGCCAAGACAGACAGGAAAACCTTTGCCTTCGCCATCAGAACACTGAGCAAGTGGTTCTGATGCTCGGCCAACCGAGCCTGCCCCACGGCCACGCGGATGACCCCGCGCTGCGCCTGCTCCAGGCGCACCTCGGTCAGGGCATGTCAAGCCTGCTGTTCCGCCGACTACGGGAAGACCATGGCGTGGCCTACGACGTGGGAGTTCACTACCCAGCGCGAGCCAAGGCCAGCCCTTTCGTTTTTCATGCGGCCACCAGCGTTGACAAGGCTTCCCTGACCCTGTCTCTCCTCCATCAGAGCTGGAATGAGCTTTGCACCACTCCACTGAGTGAGGCGGATTTGCAGCTGGCCCGCGTCAAGCTGCGCGGGCAGTTAGCCCATGGCTCCCAGACCACAGGCCAGCGGGCAGAACGTCGGGCCCAACTCAGGGGCCTGGGGCTCCCTGATGACTACGACCAGCGAAGTCTTGCCGTGATGGATGCGTTGGATGCCAAAGCGGTGCAAGAGGCTGCTGGTCGCCATCTTGGACAGCCTCTACTGAGCCTCTGCGGGCCTGAAGCTTCGCTCAGGGCTCTTGGGGAGCAGTGGGAACAGAGGCAGTAGAAGCCGATGCAGACCCCTGATCAGCTGGGCTGAGATGGTCAATGGGCAACAGAAACGTGCCCCGGCGGAAGCGCACCGCGGCGGTCTCCAGCGGCCTTAAACCCACCACCTCACCCAGCTCATCGCTGGTGACCAGGTCTGGGGGACGCAACATCGGCATTGGATCCGCTGTTTTGAGATACGGCAGTGGGCGCACCAGGCGCACCTGATCACCGATTGAAACGTCCATGCACCCTGGGCAATCAACCTCTCCTACTGCAGGATGGTGCCAGCTGACTGCAGCCCGTGCGGGCACTGGCCACCTGGAGCGGCGCTTTCGCCGGTCTGATGTTGATCCTCGTTGGCGGCCTGATTCCGGCAGCATTTCTGGTTCCAAGCGCCCCTGTGCAGGTCTTGCCCTTACCCAGCACGTGGCAGGTGCCCGCCCTGCTGATCTGCACCTTGGTCTGCGGACCCCGTTCAGGGGTGATTGCTGCGATGGCTTATCTCACTGTGGGGCTTGTGGATCTGCCGGTCTTTCACGAAGGCGGTGGTCTCGGATATTTGCTGAATCCAGGGTTCGGTTATCTGGCCGGATTTGTGCCTGCCGCCTGGCTCTGCGGCCGTCTCTCCCAGCAGGACGGCATGAATGAATTGGGACGACTGAGCCTGGCTGCCCTGGCGGGACTGCTGATGATTCAGGTCTGTGGTCTGCTCAACCTGCTGATTGGCGCTTTGTTTGGCCGATGGAGTGAACCCTTGGCTCAATTGATCTTCAGCTACAGCCTCGGACCCTTGCCTGCCCAGATGGCGTTGTGTGTTGCCGCAGGCCTGCTGGCACTGCCGCTACGCCGCCTGCTGCTGGTCGAATGATGCGTTTCTTGCGCCCCCTGCCCACCCAGCTGGCCCGCAGACCGCTGCTGCTGATCAGCCTGGTGGTGGTCATCGTCGATCAGGCCAGTAAGGCTTGGGTGTGCGCCCATCTGCAGCCGGGACTTCCCGCACCCTTTTTGCCAGGCCTGTTGCAGCTGCGCTGGGTGCGCAACACGGGTGCAGCCTTCAGTCTGTTTCGTGACTCGACCCTCGCCTTGGGGTTGCTGAGCTTGCTTGTAGCCCTGGGTGTAACTGTCTGGATCTGGCGGAGTCGACAGCAACCGTTTTGGCAGGGGCTTGCGCTGGCGTTCCTGCTGGGGGGAACCGTGGGGAATGGCATTGACCGCTGGACTCTTGGCCACGTGACCGACTTTCTCGAGCTGGTGCCAATCAACTTTCCGATCTTCAATGGGGCTGATATCGCCATCAATCTGGCCGTTACCTGCTTCGTGATCGATGCACTGACACGCCGCCATGAGCATCCCCAACGCTGAAGTCAGTCGCAGGGACCCTTCCCCAGGTTCCGACGCAGGGCAGTGGCAACTGCGGATTCATCAGGGGACGCAGCCCCAAAGGTCTCTCACCCTGCATGGCGATCGCTATCGCATTGGGCGCGACAAAGACCTCGACATTGCCCTGGACCACGGCGCCGTGAGCAGGGTCCATGCAGTGCTCGAACGGCAGGGGAACCGTTGGCTGCTGAAGGATCTGCAATCCACCAATGGTTTGTGGTGGAAAGGGCGTCGTGTGCAGACCCTGGAGCTCCGCGATGGGGACCGGATCGCACTCGCCCCTGAACCAGAAAGCGGTGCTCCAGTTCTGGAGTTTCTGCACCCAGCCGAACGCTGGCGCCTTCGCCTGAAACAGAGCGTGGCTGCAGTGGTGCTCGCAGGTCTTGGGGGAGGCGGTTTGCTGTTATTGCTGGCGGCCATGACCGTGCCGGTGCGGGGACGCCTGGCGGCGGTGCAGGGACCGATTGCGATTTACGACCGCAACAACACTCCGCTGCATTCGATCGACTCCAGTCGCCATCGCGAACTTCCGGCCCTAGGAAGCTTTTCGCCCACCCTGGTCGATGCTCTGCTGAGCAGCGAAGACAACCGCTTCTGGTGGCATCCGGGTGTGGACCCGATTGGCACCCTGCGCGCGTTCGTCACCAACTTCAGCGGTGGCGAACTGAAAGAAGGCGGCAGCAGCTTGACGCAACAACTGGCTCGCAGTCTTTACCCGGATCTCGTCGGTCAAGGCGACACCCTGGGGCGCAAATGGCGGGAGCTGCTCGTGGCGCTTCAGCTGGAGAGCCGTTTCAGCAAAGGTGAGTTGCTGCTCAGCTATTTGAACCGGGTCTATCTCGGGGTGGGCTGGGGTTTTGAAGATGCGGCACAGACCTACTTCCGACGCTCCGCCTCCGATCTCAGCCTGGAGCAAGCGGCTCTGCTGGTGGGTCTGCTTCCATCCCCAAACGGGCATGACCCCTGCCGCTTTCCCCAACGCGCCCTGGAAGCACGAAACCGCGTGCTCAACAAAATGGCGGATGCCGGTCGGCTGTCTCTGGAGCAAGCGCGGCAGGCCCGTCGCCGGCCCGTGCAACTCACACCCACAGCCTGCACGGGCCATGCCCAACGACGTGCAGCCCCCTTCTACACCGATCAGGTCCGCCGCGACCTGGGAGCACTGGTGGGCCCCGATGTGGCCGCGGAGGGCAATTTCCTGATCGAGACCCATCTCGATCCGGTGGTGCAAGAGGTGGTGGAGCGGCAACTGCGCCAACTCATCCAGGCATCCAGGAGCCTCGGCGTCGGCGAAGGGGCTGCCGTGGTGCTCGACAGCCGCAATGGCGGAGTGCTGGCGATTGCCGGAGGCAAGGACTACCGCAGCAGTCAGTTCAACCGTGCCTCCATGGCCCTGCGCCAACCGGGCAGCACCTTCAAGCTGATGACCTACCTGGCTGCGCTCGAACGAGGGCTGAAGCCGAGCGACAGCATCGACTGCACTCCTCTCAACTGGGGCGGACAACGTTTCGCCAGTGATTGCGTCGGCCAACTGAGCCTGACCAGAGCGTTTGCCTCCAGCAGCAATACCGCCACGTTGCGGTTAGCGCAGCGGGTCGGGCTCGATCAGGTGGTGCAGCAGGCTCGCAAACTGGGGATCACGACGCCGCTCGACCCTGTGCCCGGTCTGGTGCTGGGACAAAGCGAGGTGCGTTTGATCGAGCTCACCGCCGCCTATGCCGGCGTCGCCAACAAGGGCGTTTGGCATCCACCCACCACGATCCGTCGGTTAGTGGATGCCGAGACCTGCCGCCTGGACCAACTCAGGCAATGCAGCAGCGTTGGGGGTGGATCCACAGCCATCGCAGGAGCCAGGCAAGCCGTCGCTCCCGAGGTCGCCCAGTCAATGCAGGCACTGCTGCGCAGCGTGGTGCGAAACGGCACGGGCCGTTCTGCATCCCTGGGAGGCCTCGAAGGTGGAAAAACCGGCACCACCAATGACGGCCGGGATTTGTTGTTCATCGGCTACGAGCCGAGCCGCCAGTGGGTGCTGGGAATCTGGCTCGGAAACGATGACAACCGACCCACCGCTGCATCCAGTGCCTTGGCAGCCACGCTCTGGGGAGACATCATGCGGGCGACACGACAGAACAGCAGCACAACACGCTGAGGACGCAACGGTGACGCGCAACAGGTGAAGGGCAACAAGCGCTGGCTGTTCTGGGCAGGTGGTGCCCTAATCGCCCTGGTGGTGCTGGGCATGGTTCTGCAGGCCGTGCGCAATCTGCTCTGGGATCTCAGCTACTGGCTTCCGCCTTGGATGGTGGGGCCGGTGCTGTTGTTGGCTGCTGCTCTGGTGGTGGCCCTGATCACCCAGATCGGTTGGCCTTGGTTTCAGGCCTGGAAGCGCCGCCAGGATCAGACACCCCAGAGCAGGGAGGAGCTACCACCGCCTCCGGAGACCCGGCGCAAAGCCGCTGAGCAGAGCCTGGAAAGCATCGACCGTTTGCTGGACAAACTTGACGATGCAGTGAGCCGCGAAGGGCTGCGCCAGGAACGGGAGCGGGTCGCGCGCGAGCTTCAGCGCGGTGATCTCACTGTGGTGGTGTTTGGCACCGGATCCAGCGGGAAGACGTCATTGATTCGCGCCTTGCTCAACGAAATCGTTGGGGACGTGGGTGCCTCGATGGGGACCACCACCAAGACCCAGACCTACCGATTGCGACTGAAGGGTCTGCAACGGGGACTGCAGCTGATCGACACACCGGGAATTCTTGAAAGCGGCCGCGATGGCCGTGAACGGGAACGAGAGGCCCGTCGTCGCGCCAGTCGTGCCGATCTGATGTTGGTGGTGGTGGATGGGGATCTGCGCGCCACCGAACTGGACGTGACCCGCCATCTCGCCAGCCTCGGCAAACGCCTGCTGCTGGTGCTCAACAAATGCGACCTGCGCGGGGAGGAGGAGGAGAAACGCCTGATCGCGCTGCTGCAGCAACGTTGTGCCGATCTACTGAGTCCTGCTGATGTGATTGCCGCAAGCGCGTGCCCGCAGTCCTTGCCCCGGCCTGGCCAACAACCGCTGCAACCTCCGCCGGAGGTGGAGGCTTTGCTGCGGCGGCTGGCCTGCGTGTTGCATGCCGACGGCGACGAGCTGCTCGCCGACAACATCCTTCTCCAATGTCGTCATTTGGGCGCCACAGGGCGACAGCTTCTGGATCAACAACGCCAGACGGAAGCCCGCCGTTGCGTCGATCGCTACAGCTGGATCAGTGGAGGCTTGGTCGCCGCTACACCGCTACCCGGTGTGGATCTCCTTGGCACAGCAGCCGTGAATGCCCAGATGGTGATCGAGATCGCCGCTGTGTATGGCGTCACCTTGACCCGCCAACGGGCCCAGGATCTCGCCGTCTCCGTTGGCCGCACCCTGGCTGGAGTGGGCGTGGTGAAGGGAGGGGTCTCCCTGGTCAGCACGGCCTTAAGCCTGAATCTGCCCACCCTGCTGGTGGGTCGAGCCATCCAGGGGGTGGCAGCAGCTTGGCTCACCCGCATCGCAGGGGCCAGCTTCATCACCTACTTCCAGCAGGATCAGGATTGGGGGGATGGTGGCATGCAGGACGTGGTGCAACGCCACTACGACCTCAATCGACGCGACTCAGCGTTGGAGCGGTTCCTGCAAACGGCAGTGCGTCGGGTTGTGGAACCATTGCAACGGCAGGTGCAGCGGCAGCTTCCACCCCGACCAGGGCCTCGGGCGGCGGCGGACGCATCGGACCGCGGGAGTCAAGAACCGTGATCAGGGCCAGATAGAGAACGCCGATGGCAACCGACAACGCCCCGGTGACGATCGCCACCCAACGGCCCCGGGTTGAAGGGGGTGCTGCCATTAGTGAAGTCCCGCGGTGGATGCGTTCAGGATCTCAGCAAGCTGTTGCAAGTGATCGCGCTGGGTGTGCGGATTGCCGAGCACAGCTTTGAGGTGATGGGCCCCGTCATAGAAGGGGCGCGAGAGCATCAATTGATGGTCCAGCAGGCGCTGGCGGGTGTGCAATGACCACACCTCGCTCCCTTCCTGGGACGAACGGACAGGTCGGCAGGCCAACAGATGCAGTGGGCCGGTTCGCAGTCGCAACCGGTCGGGATCCAGCAGACCCTGCAACATGCTGCGCCGCTCCACAGCAGCGTTGAGCACTGCCGCAATGCCGCTTTCGCCAAGTTGTCGCAAACCCAGCCAGAGCTTCAACACCTCAGCGGGGCGTGTTCCCTGCAGACCCTGTTCTCCACCATGACTTTCACCCCAGGCAGGCTCCATGTACGGCAGCCCGGTGGCAAACGCATCAGCGAGGGCCTTGCGATCTGCGACCAGCAGCAATGAGGACGTTTTGGTGATGCCCAGCACCTTCTGGGGGTTAACGGTGATCGACTGCGCCTGACCCAGGCCATCCAACAAAGGCGCGGTGGCCTCAGCCAACGCAAAAACGCCACCGATCGCAGCATCCACATGAAGCCAAAGCTGCTCGCGAGCGCAAAGGTGGGCAAGGGCCTGCAAGGGATCGATGGCCCCGCGCACCGTGGTGCCAGCGGTGGCCACCACGGCAAGACAGGGACGCTGCTGGAGGCGCATCGCCTGAAGACGCTGCTCAAGAAGATCCACGCGCAGACGTCCGTGTTCATCCACCGGAATCGCCTGCAGGGCATCGTCGCGCAAACCCATCACCCGCACCGCCTTGGCGAGCGAGACATGGGCATCGATGCTGGCGAACACCACCGCATCGGGGTTCTGGGCCAGCCCAACGGCTTGGCGGGCCACCACCAGCGCGTTGAGATTGCTGAGGCTGCCGCCACTGGCCGCCACGCCACCGGCACTGTCAGGTAAACCCAAACGAGAGGAAAACCAGCCACACAACTGACGTTCCAAGCGACTGAGGCTGGGGGAGAGCTCCTCAGCCAGCAAATTGTTGTTCAGGCCGGCACAAATCAGATCGGCAGCGATCGAAGCCGTTAGCGGAGGGGGGTCGAGATGGGCGAGAGAGCCTGGGTGCGAAGGCTGAAACGAACCATCCATCACTTGCTGGAGGTCCTCCAGCAGCCGGTCCATACCCAGACCCTCCCGCTCGGGGGCCACCGCGGGCAGGACGGAAAGATTTGGGAGGGGGCCGCCGCTTGACGCATGACCAAGCCAGCGGCAGAGCTGGCTCGCGGTGGCATGGAGAAAACGCTCCAGATCGGGGTCAAGGCCCTGCGGGGAGGCGAAGGGAGCGAGGAGCTCGGTCGTTGCTGGCTTCAGATGGCCGACCAAAGACTCGCGATCAACAACGTTCATTCTCCACCGCGATGGCACATTGACTGGTAGTGAGGAGCGGAATCGGGACTTTGAATGCACCGTTGGTCCTCAGTGAGGCCCAGCAACGGTTCTGGATGAGCCTGCTGCTGCGGCGCGCCGAAGCGATTGGACGACAAGGCGAGGTGCCAGTGAGCGCTCTCGTGCTTGATGGCCACGGTCGCTGCATCGGCTTCGGAAGAAACACCAGAGAACGGGATCAGGATCCCCTTGGCCACGCTGAGTTGGTGGCCATCCGCCAGGCCACCGTCCTGCGGGGGGACTGGCGACTCCACGACTGCACCCTGCTAGTCACCCTGGAACCGTGCCCGATGTGTGCTGGCGCTCTGGTGCAAGCCCGGGTGGGGCAAGTGATCTACGGCGCCAGGGACCCCAAGCGGGGCGCCATGGGCGGAACGATCGACCTGAGCCAGCACCCGAGTGCCCACCACCACATGACGGTGATTGGCGGGGTATTGGAAGAGGAGGCCAGCACCATGCTGGCCCAGTGGTTCAGGCTGCGGCGACAGCGGGCTGACGGAACTTCGGCAGCTCGGTCTCAAACAGATTGAGGAGACGGTTCACATTCTCCGGAGTGGAGTTGTAACCCATCAGCCCGATCCTCCAGATCTTGCCCGCCAGGGTGCCGAGACCACCGCCGACCTCGATGCCGTGGTTGTCGAGCAGATGCTGGCTGAACGCCTTGCCATCCACACCCTCTGGGATCCGAACCGTGGTGAGCGTGGGCAGTCGCAGCTCTACGGGAGCGTGCATCACCAGACCCAGGCCTTCCAGACCAGACCAAAGCGCTTCCGCATTGCTGCGGTGACGCGCCCACGATTGCTCAAGCCCCTCCTCAGCCAGAAGGCGCAGGGCCTCTCGCATGCCGAAGTTCATGTTGACGGGAGCTGTGTGGTGATACACACGATTGCTGCCCCAGTACTGATTCAGGAGAGAAACATCCAGATACCAGTTGGGCACCTTGTCTTTGCGGGCAGCCAACTTCTCTTCAGCCCGCGGACCCATGGTGAATGGACCAAGGCCCGGAGGGCAGCTCAGCCCCTTCTGGCTGCAGCTGTAAGCCAGATCGACTTTCCAGGCATCCAGGAACAGGGGCACGCCTCCGAGGGACGTGACCGTATCGAGCAAAAGCAAGCAATTGTGCTTACGGCAGAGGTCGCCTACCCCATCCATCGGCTGGCAAATACCGGTTGATGTCTCGGCATGAACCATGGCGAGGATCGCCGGCTTGTGCTCAATCAGAGCAGCCTCAAGCTCATCAAGCGAAAAAGCTTCGCCCCAGGGCTTTTCCACAACACGCACATCGGCGCGGTAACGGCCCGCCATGTCGACGAGACGATTGCCGAAATAACCCTTGACGGCCACCAGCACCCGATCTCCGGGCTCCACAGTGTTGGCCAGGGTGGCTTCCATGGCAGCACTGCCGGTGCCGCTCATGGGAAGGGTGAGACGGTTATCAGTTTGCCAGGCGTAGCGCAGGAGCTCCTGCACCTCAGCCATCAGCTCCACGTAGAGCGGGTCCAGGTGACCAATGGGTGTGCGAGAGAGCGCCTGAAGAACAGTGGGATGGGCGTTCGACGGGCCTGGGCCGAGGAGCAACCGATCAGGCGTGGCGATCGGGGCAAGAGAGCTGCGATGGCACGGATCAACCGGGGGGTGAGAGTGCTGTGTCGCCAAGGCCCAAGAAGCGAATCGTGAGATGCAGCCTACGCAGTCGGGTCACCAAACCCGATTGAAGATGTGGGATTGCAACGCGATCAGCGCAGGCGCACGTCGGTGGCAGCGAGACCCCTGGCCATGTGATCGAAAGGCTGACGCACCACGGCACAGCGATCAACGGACACACCATCCGCCACCAGCATTTCGCACAACACATCGGCCAGCAAAACGATGCTGCGCACAGTGGGGCCGGTTGGCACTCCCAGGCTCTTGTAGGTGTCGTCGAGACCGTTCAGGACGCGCTCATTGAGGATCGTGCTGTCGCCCGCGACCAGGGCGTAGCTGGCGTAACGGAGGAAGTAATCCATGTCACGCAGGCAGGCGGCCAGGCGACGGGTGGTGTAAGCGTTTCCGCCGGGAAGCAGCAGCTCAGGATCGCCCTTGAACAGGCGCTGACTGGCTTCGCGAACGATTTCAGCAGCCTCCCTGTTAATCAACTCAACAGCCTGGAGGCGCAGCTCAGCCTCGCCCAGATAGCCATCGATGCTGTCCATGGCATTGCGATCGAGATAGCGACCGAGCTGGTCGTAGCGACCAATCAACCCGGTGATGGCATCACGCATGGCGAAGGCATAGACGGTGTCAGGGTGAAACGTAACACCATCGATTGGCTCAGAACCCCGCCGTGGGCTGCGATGTGACCAAGTTGACAGAAACGGTTACCAACGCGGCACCCAACCGAGGATTCCGGCAACCAACAGAAAAAGTGTGCCCGCTGATACAAAAAGGGCCCTTAAGGGTGTTTACGTTTCTGGTGTCACATAAAGGTGAGCCTTACTGGACCCCATGGGCAAGACCGCACAGGACGTTCTCAACACGATCAAGAACGAAGGCATTGAACTGATTGACCTCAAGTTCACTGACCTGCACGGCAAGTGGCAACACCTCACCGTGTGCACCGACCTGCTCGACGAGGACGCCTTCACTGATGGCCTCGCCTTCGACGGTTCATCCATCCGTGGTTGGAAAGCGATTAACGCCTCCGACATGGCGATGGTCCCCGATCCCAACACCGCTTGGATCGATCCTTTCTATCGCCACAAGACCCTGAGCATGATCTGCTCGATCGTGGATCCCCGCACGGGTGAGCCCTATGAGCGTTGTCCCCGTGCCTTGGCCCAGAAGGCTCTTAACTATCTGAGCAGCACTGGTCTTGCCGATACCGCGTTCTTCGGACCAGAGCCCGAGTTCTTCCTGTTCGACGACGTTCGCTACGAGAGCAGCAACGGCTCCACCTCCTACAGCGTCGACTCGATCGAAGCCCCCTGGAACACCAATCGCGTCGAAGAGGGCGGCAACCTTGCCAACAAGATTCAGCTGAAGGAGGGTTACTTCCCCGTCAGCCCCAACGACACCGCCCAAGACATCCGCAGCGAAATGCTGCTCACCATGGGTTCTCTTGGTGTGCCGACTGAGAAGCAACACCACGAAGTGGCCACCGCCCAGCACGAACTGGGGATGAAATTCGCGGAGCTGATCCAGGCTGCCGACAACGTCATGACGTACAAGTACGTCGTGCGCAATGTGGCGAAGAAGTACGGCAAAACCGCAACCTTCATGCCCAAGCCGATCTTTGCCGACAACGGCAGCGGCATGCACGTGCACCAGAGCCTCTGGAAGGCCGGAGCGCCCCTGTTCTTCGGTGAGGGCACCTACGCCAACCTGTCCCAGACAGCTCGTTGGTACATCGGCGGCATCCTGAAGCACGCCCCTTCCTTCCTCGCTTTCACCAACCCCACCACCAACAGCTACAAGCGCTTGGTGCCTGGCTTCGAAGCTCCGGTCAACCTGGTGTATTCCGAGGGCAACCGCTCCGCCGCCGTTCGCATCCCCCTCACCGGCCCCAGCCCTAAGGCCAAGCGCCTGGAGTTCCGCTCCGGTGATGCCCTGGCCAATCCTTACCTGGCCTTTAGCGCCATGATGATGGCTGGCATCGACGGCATTAAGAACCAGATCGATCCTGGCGATGGCGTGGATGTTGACCTGTTCGAACTGCCCGCAGACGAACTGGCCAAGATCGCAACCGTGCCCGCTTCACTGAACGGTGCACTCGAAGCCCTGCGTGCAGATCACCACTACCTGCTGGAAGGTGGTGTGTTCACCAAAGACTTCATCGACAACTGGATCGACCTCAAGTACGAGGAGGTGCAGCAGCTGCGCCAGCGTCCTCACCCCCACGAGTTCACCATGTATTACGACGCCTGATCGGGGCACGATCACGTCTGCAGAACGTTCAAACCCCTCCGGCAACGGAGGGGTTTTTTTATGCCCACTGCTCTCTCTGACTGAACACCTCAGTCGTCTCGACGCAACTGGGCCATGGCGCTGTCATGCAATCGGCGCTCATGGTCATGACGACGCGCCCAGGCCGCCTGCTGAGCCAGCGCACTGGCGCCATCACTTCGATCCGGATGGTCTTCGATTTGCCCGATCGCGGCCCGATGAAGGCGCTCGTCGTGACCGCGGTGATCAGACCAGGCGACAAATTCAACGGCAGCCTTGCGCTGACGATCGAGCAGGTTGCCCTTGTCGGCTTCTTGATGAACAGACACTTCCAACTCCCGTTTCACAGGATCATTCTGTAGCAATCACTACAAAAAAGCTCGTCAACGCTCGTGATTCGCCCGAAAACTTTGCCTCGAGCTCCATCAAGGCGTGCATCAGGCAAGAAGGGGGAGAAACAACGGCCACAGCGTGGCCCCGGATCCGCTGAAATGGAGGGCCAACAGTTGATACCCCGCTGCGATGGCGACGCCCACCCTCACCGAGATCGCTTATCGCACCCTGCAGCAAAGCCGCAGCCTGGCGGGCCTGGCCCACAAGGAAATCAGCACAAAGCTGATGGAACTCGTGGCACCGGAGGTCACACCCAGCACCGCGCCTGTACCCGCCGAAATGCTGATGCAGCTGCGTCAGGCCATGGCCGATCTGGAGGACCTCGACTGGCGTGAGGCAGATCAAGGCCTTTATCCGAAAAGTCAGCTCTTTGACCTGCCTTGGGTCGACTGGGCTACCCGCTATCCGCGTTTATGGCTCGACCTTCCCTCCACCTGGAATCGCCGTCGGGAACGCAATGTGCGCGACCTGCCAGACCATGCGGATGAAGCGCTCTACCCCGATTACTACCTTCAGAACTTCCATCACCAAACCGATGGCTACCTGAGCGACCACTCAGCTGAGCTCTACGACCTGCAGGTGGACATCCTGTTCAACGGCGCTGCCGATGCCATGCGCAGACGCGTGATTGCCCCTTTGAAGCGCGGTCTCCGGGCCTTTGAAGGGCGGCCATCCGCAAGCCTCAAGGTGCTTGATGTCGCCACAGGGACTGGACGAACGCTTCAACAGATTCGCGCAGCACTGCCCGAAGCAACCCTTGTAGGCCTCGATCTCTCCGAGGCCTATCTGCGTCAGGCCAACCGCTGGTTGAACCAAGGGGAAAGCCCACTGGTGCAACTGCTCCAAGGCAATGGCGAATCCATTCCTCTGGCAGACGCAAGCACGCAGGCCGTGACCTGCGTGTTCCTGATGCATGAACTCCCGGCAGAGGCCCGTCAGGCCGTGATCAACCAGTGCTATCGGGTGCTGGAACCGGGCGGCGTGTTCGTGCTGGCAGATTCCATCCAGTTGGCGGATTCTCCACAGTTCGAACTCGCCATGGACAACTTCCGCAAGGCCTTCCACGAGCCCTATTACCGCGATTACATCAGCGATGACATTGAAAGTCGCCTACAACAGGCAGGTTTCAAAGGCATTGCCGCGGACTCCCACTTCATGACCCGGGTTTGGACCGCCACCAAGCCGGCAACGGCATAGGCATTCGCTGACACCCCCCTGCCAGCCCCCTCTTGCGGTCCATAGGGTTCACTCACATGTGGACCAGGAAGGTCATGACTAATCCCTTTCAGGTGCGCTGGCTTCAAGGTTGGACCTTTGAAGTGGTGCTGATGGAGGGGCATGTGCAGGTGGAGGCCACTGGTTTCGGAATCTGCCTGCGAACTCGTCTCTACCCCGGGGAAAGTCCCCAGGTGGCCGCTGACCGGCTTGTTCTTGCTGAAGACAGACGCCGTCGGGCTCTTCACCAGGCCTGGATCCGTGATCAAGCCGATCCGAGCAACGCCAGGCCCCCATCGGTGGTGGTGGTGCGACCTCAGCCTGTGGCGGCCTGAGCGAGCCACCAGCCAATCAACACCGCGGGGCCACCCCAACGCAGGCCCTGCCACAGCCACCATCCATTGGCAGCGGGAGTGAGCTGCTGAAAGTCAGGATTGGCCTCAGCCAACTGCTGCAACATGCGCTGGCGTTGCCGCAGTCGGCGCTCGCGTGGAGCCAAGGACGCTCTTTTCGTTCCGCGTGAAGACTGAAACTGCTGAAGCACCACCAACAGCCGCGCCAGACGATGCAACATCCGCCAAGCACCTGGGCGCTGCTGACGGCCATACCTGGGGAGTTGACGATGCGAACGGCTCCAGCTGGCACCCATGCCGCATCAACGGTGATCACCCTGCAGGATAGGGAGGTTGATCGCTTGGTTCCGCAGCGCCATGCCTGCACGCTCCACCGAATGGCCTGATGAAGCCGCTTCCTTGGCTCAGGAGCTCCATGAACAATTGCGCCTGACGGACAGGAACTGGCACGCTCTGAAAACCGATGCCGATCGTCGTGCTGCCGAATTACTCACCGGAGCGCTGCTACAGCTCTTGAACGGGGGAAGCAACGCTGATGCCTGCGCTCTCACCGAGCAGGGCTTGCGATGGCTCAAGCGGGAACTGAAGGATCCTGGTTGCCCCCACCGTTAAGACCAGACGAGTGCTGCAAGGGTTTGCGGCAAGCCACCTGAAGGCGGTTCCCGCGCCGACTCCAACGCACATCATCAAAACACTGCTGAATCAAGAACAGACCACGACCTCGGGCGGCGTCCAAGCGCTGCGGTAGGTACCCAGCCCGGGCTTCGATCGGCAAACCGTCCCCCTCGTCCTGGATCTGCCACACCAGCCAATGGGGGGTAAGAATCCGCCGGACCCGCAGCCACTTGCCGCTGTCGCCACCATTGCCATGACGAACTGCATTGACCAGCGCTTCCTGTAGCCCCAGTTCCACCCGCATCGCGGTCTGCTCGCAAGTCACAGGTTCGAGCAACAACTCGAGCAACGGACTCAACTGAAGCGTTGACGGGAGAATGAAATCAGCCCAACGGAACGTGGGCACCAGCGACAGTGGGCGCAGTTGTTGCGTCAACGACACCACCGTGTGTTCGCTCAACGCCATCGGCAGAGCATCACTCTGTTTCGACCTTAACGGCCACAGGTGCCGCTGCCACTAACCAACCACGTCCTAACGACGAGAGGCCAGAGACGGGTGGTTGAGCAAAGCATCCATCAGGCGCACACCACGCAACTGATTGATCAGAGGCATGTGACCTTCAGGGGCCGTCAAGCTCCAGGTGAAAGCCCCGGGGTAGCGGGTCCAGACACCATCCTGTTTCCAACCGATCCGAGGCCACAGACGTTCATAACGACCATCGAGAGCGGCTAACAACTTGGCCTGGGCAGTGAAACCAAACCGACCCTGGGAATAGGCGGTCCAGAGCCGATCGAGGGTGATCAAATCCAGCCCTTGCATCGGAGGCACTTCACTGAAGTACACGTACCCACGCTGCTCAGCATCAGGCCCTGCGAGCTGACGCAACACCCGGCTGGTGAAACGGTCTGCGTCTTCGAATTGTTCAGCCAGCAGATCCCGCTGCAGAGGGCTGTAATCAATCCCCACTGCCGATGGGGCAGTGAACCATCCGCTGGAGGAGCCCAGCAGTGAAGGGAGAATCTGTGGTTGCTGGCGTTGAAACACCTGCAGCAGCCAACCGGCGGCCCAGTCGTCACCCTGAGGATCAAACCCAGCCAGAGCTGCTGACCCGAGGCCCGCAAGCTCCTCAGCTCTCTTTTCAACGGTGGGGATCAAAGATCGGCGCTGGCGCGGAGAACCGGTGCGAAATCGCTCCAGCAACTGTTCTGCGGTCAGGCTGGGGGTGGAGGAGAGTCCGGAAAGCATGAATCGAGACCGGCTCTCACTGGCGCGGCGTTGGCCCACTATGTCAGGCATGGGCGCCAATACGACAACCGACTTCAACACGTTTCGACGTGCCGCTGGCCGTCTGGTGGATGTTCGCAGCCCGGCGGAGTACCAACAGGGGCATTGGCCAGGGGCCATCAACATCCCGCTGTTCAGTGACGAGCAACGGGCGGAAGTGGGAACCACTTACAAACAACGCGGACGGAATCAAGCCGTCGAGCTGGGATTGGAGCTCGTCGGCCCAGCCCTGGCTTCACTGGCCCGGGCCTTGAAGAAGGCGGCGGCGCACGATCCAGCACTCAGGATTTACTGCTGGCGAGGAGGAATGCGCTCCAACAGCGTGGCCTGGCTGGCCACCCAAGTGGACCTGAAACCTCTGGTGCTCGAAGGTGGCTATAAGACCTATCGCCGTTGGGTGCTGGAGCAATGTTCGACTCCCTGGCCCGTGAAGCTGCTCGGCGGCCGGACTGGCAGCGGAAAAACTGATCTCCTGCTGGCACTAGCAAACCGCAAGGTTGCCGTGGTTGATCTCGAGGGCCTGGCGCACCACCGTGGCAGCAGCTTTGGAGGCCTTGGTCTGCCCGATCAACCCAGTACGGAACATTACGAAAACCGCCTGGTCGAGACCCTGGATCAACACCGCAACGCCGGTGCCCAGGAAATCTGGCTCGAAGCGGAAAGTGCCCAGGTCGGGCGATGCCGTATTCCCAGAGATCTGTTCAAGCAGATGCAAGCAGCAGAGGTCCTTGAAATTCGGCGGTCCACCGAGGAACGCGTGCAGCAACTGGTCGCTGTCTATGGCCACCAGGGAGGTGAGCAGCTCGCCGATGCCACCCAGCGCATCAGCCGTCGTCTCGGGCCGCAGCGCACCCAACTCGCCCTTGAAGCCATTGCTTCTCAGGACTGGCCAACGGCCTGTCGGGCGATGCTGGACTACTACGACCGGTGCTACGACCACGAGCTGGAACGGGCAGAGGAACGGCAGAGCATCGATCTCACTGGCCTCGATCCAGATCAATCTGCCGATCAGTTATTGCGCGATGGACTGATCGTTCCCTTGTCAGAGCCATCTGACTGCATTCATCTCTAAAGTCACCCTTTGGCTTGGGCGGATCCTCCATGGCAGACGGCAGCAAAGCAGCCATTCAGTTTTTCCGCGGTGTGAACGAACCGGTCGTGCCGGACATCCGCATGACCCGCAGCCGCGACGGACGCACGGGCCAGGCCAAATTTGTGTTTGAGGAGCCTCAGGCACTCGCCCCAGAAACGCTCGGTGACATCGCCGGCATGTGGATGGTGGATGAGGAGGGCTCCCTGGTCACTCGGGAAGTGAATGGTCGCTTTGTGAATGGCAAACCCTTCGCTCTGGAAGCCACTTACACCTGGAAAAGCGAGGCGGATTTCGAGCGCTTCATGCGCTTCGCGCAGCGTTACGCAGCCGCAAACGACCTGGGCTATTCCGAAAAATCCGGCGAGAATGCCGGTGCGGATGACGAGAACGGGTGAAATTCCCCCAATGGATCGGCTTGGCGGCTTTGACAGCCGCCTGCCTGCTGCTCTGGAGCCTGCGGGATGTGCTGATTCATCTGTTCGCCGCCGTCGTTTTAGCGATGGCGATTTGCACTCTTGTTGGCAGTCTTCGGGAACGTTGGCCGATTCCCAGGGGATGGGCCCTCATGATTTGCCTGCTGGGCCTGGTGCTGGTGGTGGGAATCGGTGCCTCGATCCTGGTGCCGCCATTCGTCAGCCAATTCCATCAATTGCTTCTGCAGCTCCCGGCTGCGGCCGCTGAGCTCAAGCAGCTGGCGATCGTGACCATCAACAACATCTCCGGGATGGTCTACGGGCTTGAAGGCCCTCGCAACTGGAGTGCTCAGTTGCTGTCGAACGGAACGGCCCTCCCAGACAGCGCCACCCTGGCCTCTGGCCTTGGCGGCGGACTCCAACAGTTGTTAGGACTAGCCGGCAACCTGGGCAGCGGCCTGGTGCAGCTGTTGTTCGTGACCGCCGTCACCTTGATGGTGGCCGTCCAGCCGCAGGCCTACAGGGAAGTGGCCATCCAATTAATGCCGTCGTTCTACAGGCGACGGGCGCGAACAATCCTGCTGCAGTGCGGTGAGGCACTCAGCAGTTGGATGGTGGGGTTGCTGATCAGTTCGTTGTGTGTGGGGGTGCTGGCGGGAATTGGCTTGTCACTGCTGGGCGTGAAGCTGGTGGTAGCCAATGCACTTCTGGCCGGACTCCTCAATGTGATTCCCAACGTGGGGCCCACGATGAGCACCATCTTTCCCATGGCTGTTGCTCTTCTGGATGCTCCTTGGAAATCACTTGCCGTTCTCGGCCTGTATGTGGTGATTCAAAACCTGGAGAGCTATGTGATCACCCCTTCGGTGATGCACCACCAGGTGAACTTGTTGCCCGGCCTGACCCTCACCGCGCAGTTTGTGTTCACCGTGGTCTTTGGACCTCTGGGCTTACTGCTAGCCCTACCACTGGCGGTGGTGCTGCAGGTGATCATCCGAGAAGTGGTCATCCACGACCTACTGGATCGGTGGAAACCGGCGCACCTTCGGGTCTCCCCGCTGCGATGAAGGAGAGCCGGGGATGAACGCCAGAAACCTGCTTGCCATCCTCACCCTTGTGGTGCTCACGCTGCTGATCTGGGAGCTGCGCTGGGTGCTCTTGGTGCTATTCGGCGCGGTGGTGCTGGCCGTTGCTCTGGATGTGCCGATCCAGAAGCTGCAGCGCTTTGGTCTACCCCGCCCAATCGCTTTAGCGGCGGTGCTGCTGGTCATGGTGCTTGGCGGCAGCCTCGTCATCCAGCTGCTGGTGCCTGAGCTGATCGCTCAGATTCAACAGCTGGGAGCACTCGTGCCGGTGGTGTTCAGCAAACTGCAGACGATGGTGGCCAACGAGCCACGACTGCAGAGCCTGACCCAGACCTTGCCCAGTCAATTCAGCTGGGAACGTCTTGAGCCCGTCGGCACCCAGCTGATCGGGGTCGCGGGTGGCGCCGCCAACGGTGTTGTGCAGTTGCTGCTGATGAGCCTGCTGGCGGTGCTGATGGTGCTGGATCCTGCGTCCCATCGACGCATGTTGATCGCCGCCACCCCCAGACCCGCCCGGCCGATGATGAAACGGGTCCTTGATCAGTGCCGTACGGCCCTCGGCGGCTGGCTGGCGGGCATGACCCTCTCAGCAACCAGCGTGTTTCTGCTCACCTGGTTGGGACTCGCCCTTTTGAAAGCTCCATTGGCACTGCTGAGTGCCCTGGTCTGCGGCCTACTCACCTTTGTACCCACCATTGGCCCCACAGCAGCCACTTTGCTGCCCCTGTCCATGGCCCTGCTGGTCTCGCCAACACTGATGGTTCAGGTCCTGGTGCTGCGCCTGGTGCTGCAGAACCTGGAAGCTTTTCTGCTGACACCCATCCTGCTGCGGCGCACTGTGAATTTGCTTCCCACCGTGGCCCTCATGGCTCAGCTCAGTCTTGGTGCCTTGCTTGGCCTGCCAGGTGTTCTGCTGGCACTGCCGTTAGTGGTCGTGCTCCAAGTCGGCATGGAACTTGTCGTGGTGCGTCAGATCATGGATCGCTGGACCTAAACGCCGCCATCCAAAGTTCAGCAACCTGCCCTATTTCGAGGGCCCATAGCGCCGCCAGAGCGAAGGCATGGCCACCAACACCACAACCGCAAGCAGGTGATGCCGCACAGCGTTGCTGATGGCCGTGAGGGTGATGTGATCCCCCAACAACATCAACTCGATGCGGAGGTCAAACAGCGCCAGCGCCAGTAACAGCACGGGAAACCATCGCTCTCCGTAGCGGTGTCGGTTGGGCGTCCGTTCAGGCACTGGCCGAGGCGCGAGAACGGCCTGACCAGATGGTGAGCAGCGAAGGAGCCAAGGCGATGCTCGACCAGCTGCCCACAATCACACCAAGCGCAAGGGCAATGGCGAACCAATACAACGTGGCTCCACCAAACAAAATCAGGGCGATCAGAGGCAGCAACGTGGTGCCGCTGGTGTAAATCGTGCGGGTGAGGGTTGCGGAGACGGCACGGTCAACTTGATCGCTAATCGGCAGATCACCATCCTCACGCTGACGCTCGCGAATTCGATCGAACACCACGACGGTGTCGTTGACGGAGTAACCAGCGATGGTCAGGAGCGAGACCGCAAACAAACTGTCGACTTCCAGGCCGATCCAGAGACCAAGCCAGGCAAAGATCCCGCAGACGATTACCACGTCGTGGGCCAAGGCCAGCAACGCAAGTACGGCATAGCGGCCGTCGTAGCGAATGCCGATGTAGAGAGCGATGCCGGCAAAGGCCACCAGCAGAGACACCAGGCTGCTGAACAGCAGCTGGCTTCCCAAGCTTGGACCGATGGTGTCAACCGACTGGCCCTGAGCCTGAAAAGGGCCCGCCAGAGGGGTGACAGCATCAATCACCTCCTGGCTTTGGGCCGCTGACAAGGCGGGGGTGCGCAGGGAGAGCGACTGACCACCATCGAGAATCTGAACCCTTGCCGAATCAAGGCTGGGAGCTTTGGCGGTGTCATCAGCACTGAGTGCAACCCCACTGAGGACGGCTTCGACCGCATTGGCCTGAAGCGGTGTGCAGGCTCCGTCACAGAGCCGCTCGAGCTGAATCTGCGTACCGCCAGTGAAGTCAAGCCCCGGTCGTAGTGGCGCCTTGATGGAGGGATTCGTCCAGCTGAGGGCAAGACCGATGATGCTGAAAGCAACCATCACCAGGGAAATCCACCAGACGCGGCGACGGGATCGACTGAGTTGAAGGGCGATCATGACGCGAGGAGATTCAGGCGGATTGAGTGGGGAGCTGCCGCTGGGGCAGGAAATTGGTGGGGCGCCGGAGACCTTGGTAGCCCATCAGGAAGCGCAGCAGGGTGCGGGTGCAGGTCAGCGCTGTGAACAGGCTCAATACCACGCCGATGCCCAAGGTGGCGGCAAATCCCTTCACCAAGCCGGTGCCGAGCGTGAACAAGGCGGCACAGCTGATCAAGGTGGTCAGGTGACCGTCAATGATTGAAGAAAAAGCCTGAGAGAAGGCGGTTTCAATCGAACGCACCAAGGTGTTTCCGCTGCGAAGTTCGTCTTTGATGCGCTCGAAAATCAACACGTTGGCATCCACTGCCATGCCGATACTGAGGATGAAGCCGGCAATGCCAGGAAGAGTCAGTGTCACCCCGATCAGGGAATACACCGAAAGGTTGAACAAGGCATAGAGAGCCAATGCCACCACTGCCACGGCTCCAGCAAGGCGGTAAATCAAAACCATGAACACGGTGACCAGGGCAAGGCCTGAGAGGGCAGCCACCAAACTGCGCTGAACGTTTTCAGCTCCGAGGCTTGGGCCGATGGTGCGCACCTGAAGGATCTCCACCGGCAGGGGAAGAGCGCCGCCATTGATGAGTTCTGCCAGGTCGTTGGCTTCCTCAGCGCTGAAGCGACCGGTGATTTCAGCATTCCCGCCCGTGATGCCGGCCACCTTGAACTGCGGTCCGACCGATGCTTCGCTGATGGGACTGCCGTCAAGAAAAATGCCAAGCAGGCGATCTGTGCCGGCAATCGATTTGGTGAGTTCAGCAAATTTGTCGCCACCCTCGGGATTGAAGCTGAGGGTGACGGCCCAACCGGGGCTTTGTTCAGTGGGCCCCCTTGTTCCTGCCCCCTTCAACAACTTGCCGTTGAAAGCTGCGGGCTCAAATCCATCCGCAAACGCTTGATCCGCCTTGGCGAGAACTTGTTCAAGTTGTTCCCTTTCACTTCCAGCCGTGCCCTCAAGCCCGAAGGCCTTCTGCGCTTCGGCAAACGCCTCAGGATCGATCGACGTGTCATCAGATTCGCCTCGCGCATCCTTGGCCGCAAGGATGCTCTTCACCTGACTGCGCAGCCTCTGCAGACCCCGCATCTCTTCGGAAATTCCTGGCTTCTGAGCACGAAACTCCAACAGAGCCGTCTTACCCAGCTTTTCTGCTGCCTTGGATGGATCCGTTTCCCCGGGAAGCTGAAGCACAAGCTGATCGTCTCCAACCGTCTGGAGGGTGGATTCAGCCACACCAAGGCTGTTGACCCGACGGTCGAGCACGCTTTTGACCGACTCCAGCTCTTTTTTTGTGATCTTGGTGATGGAGCCGGCGGGCTGCACTTCAAGCAGGAGCTGACTTCCGCCTCGGAGATCAAGCCCAAGATCAACACCAGGAGAGATCACAAACAGCCACAAGGCCGATGTGATCGCCAAAGAAAGAATGAGGGCGAACCAGCCCTGCTGTCGTGCCATCCGATCAGAGCCCCTCGCGGACGATCTGCTGAGCTGCCTCAACGATCTGGTGCGGCTGGATGATCGTCAGATTTTCGAGATTGCCGTTGTAGGGAGTCGGAATGTCCTGACTGGAGAGACGCACCGGACGGGCATCGAGGTCGTCGAAGCACTGCTCGGTGATCAGGGCAATCAACTCAGCACCGATGCCACCGGTCTTCATGCACTCCTCCACCACAATCACCTTGTGGGTCTTGCGGATGGAGCGACCAATGGTCTCCATGTCGAAAGGCTTGAGACTGATCAGGTCGATCAGCTCAACGCTGATGCCGTCGGCCTCCAGCTGCTCCACTGCCTTCAAGCAGTGATGACGCATGCGGGAGTAAGTGAGGATCGTGACGTCCGAGCCTTCCTTGACCAGATCAGCCTGATCCAGAGCGCAGATGTAATCGCCTTCAGGCAGCTCTTCGGTGAGGTTGTAGAGCAGCACATGCTCAAAGAAGAGCACCGGGTTGTTATCCCGGATGGCGGCCTTCATCAGGCCCTTGGCATTGGTGGGGGTGCTGCAGGCCACGATCTTGATGCCCGGCACCGCGTGGAAGTAGGCCTCCAGGCGTTGGCTGTGTTCAGCCCCCAGCTGACGGCCCACACCACCGGGACCTCTCACCACGGTGGGGATCGTGAAGTTGCCGCCACTGGTGTAGCGGAGCATCCCCATGTTGTTGGAGATCTGATTGAAAGCCAGGAGCAGGAAGCCCATGTTCATGCCCTCCACGATCGGGCGCAGGCCCGTCATGGCAGCACCCACAGCCATGCCCGTGAAGCTGTTCTCAGCGATGGGCGTGTCGAGCACGCGCAGTTCGCCGTATTTCTCGTACAGATCCTTGGTGACTTTGTACGAGCCGCCGTATTGACCGACGTCCTCCCCCATCACACAGACGTGAGGATCACGGGCCATCTCCTCGTCGATGGCTTCACGGAGTGCGTTGAAGAGAAGCGTCCCTGCCACGGCGTTGCTGATATCCCGGCCATGCCGGCGTCAGCGGCCAAGCTATCTCAGCCCGTGCAGATTCAGCCTCCAGCGGCAAAGGTTGTGAGCAGAAGCACCGACAGCAACAACCCTGGAGAGAGCAACAGCACCAGGAGGCCAAGGTCGTGAGGGGTCATTGCTTCCGTACCGCGGGAAACACGCGGGAATCAATGGCAAAACCCTAGGCAGCATCGGGTTGTTCGCCTGTGAAAAGACTGCGAAGAAACACAAGAAATAGCCCCAGGCCGATGAACGCAAAGCTGAAGGTCGCGAGGAAACACATCCCCGTCATCAACGTCTTGAGTGCGGTGGCGATGCTCTGGGCGATCGACGAACTGAAATGGGGTGGGTGCTCGGCGAAATACAGCACCATGCGCTTGCTCAACCCCCAGCTGAACCAGGCCAGCACCAGGCTGGTGGCCGATCCCGAGAAAAAGCTGAGGGGACCTTTGCGTGGCTTGCTCGCGACCGTGTCAGCTGAACTCTTGGCGGCGATGGAATCACCGGCAGAGGCAGGATCGGCGAACCCCTTGGCGTTGCTGTCTTGACTGCTCATGGAGCCAGCTTGACGCCCCCAGGCTGCATCGAACAACTCCAACAGCCCAAGCCAGCCTGCTCAAAGCTGCCGCGATGCGCTTCCAGGGCCCGATCGGCCTGCTCTCGGTCTGCAAAGAGGGCAAAGCAACTTGGACCTGAACCGCTCATCGCAACCCTCAGCTGGCCAGGAAGGGCTTCCAGCAAAGCGAGGGCAGTGCGCACCGAGGCCGTCTGCGGTGCCACCACCGCCTGCAGATCGTTTTGCAGTGGTGGGAGCGTGTCAGGGCGCAACGGGTTGAGCCAATCGGCCTCCCGCAGAACTTGGCGGCGCTCAGCGAAAGCTGCTTCACCCTCGAGATAAGACGAACCACGCAGGCTCCGGCACTCGCCGTAGGCCCAGGGGGTGGAGACAC
>CAXQPR010000056.1:0-5500 GCA_964225855.1 Salipiger bermudensis
ATGCTGAATTTCTCCAGTCGCAGCATTCATCAGGACCATCAGGCCACGCCCTGGTATCAACTCTGGCGCCAGCCTCTGGCGGCGCTCACCCGAATGCCATGGCCTCTGTTCTTCCTGGCGATGGCACTGATCTACTTCGCCCAGGTGCTGTTCTTCGGGTTGATTCTTCGTTTTGACGAGCAACACCTGATTGGCGAGCCGCCCATGGGGCTCTCCAAAGCCTTTGTCTTTTCTGCTGAAGCCTTTTTTGCCAATGGCTTCAACGGCATCGAAACCGACTCGGGCTTTACCTACATCGTCGGGATCATCGACATGGTGGCGGGGCTGATCACCCTCTCGACACTCACGGCCGTGGTCTTCTCAAGGCTGAGCAGCAATGAAATGCCCTTGCTGTTCAGCCGCCATCTCTGCATCAGTGACCTCAAGGACGGCTGCCTGTACTGCCGGTTTGTCACCAGTGATCGGAGCCAATGGCTCAATGTCAGCTACTCACTCTCACTGATCTATGACGACGAAGCCGAGCCGGGGGTTTGGCAAAGGCGGATCTGTTCGCTGGATCTGCTCAATGCGGGAACCCCACAACTGAGCCAAACGGCCACATTGACCCATCGCATTGATGAGGACAGCCCAATCCAGCGCCTCGGCTGGGAGGAATTACTACGCCGAAACGCTGTCCTGATGCCCTTGGTGGAGGGAATCGATGAAAGTACCGGGGCGGGACTGCTGCAGACCCACCTCTATTGCAACCGTGATGTCCTACTGGGCCATCGCTTTGGCGACCTGGTGAGCAGTGACAGCAAGGGGCGCAAGCAGGTCAATATCCGCCGGTTGAATCATGTCATTGCAACGCGCTGAGCGCATGGTTGAGCCAGCAACAAAACAGGCGATTGAGACGCTGAGCGCGCGCTGGAATGAGCCTGAAATTTCAAGCGCCTCAATCGTTCACTGGCTCGAGCAGTTTGAGGCCAGTGACCATGCCATTGCCCTGCAGTTACTGGACTGCATGGAGATGCATAGCTGGGCCCGCCTGATCAGAGAGTGCAGGCTTCTGCACGAACGACTCTGCAGTGACCTAGGCGAGGACGGTTTCGACATCGAGCACTTCTCGGATATCGACTTCACCCGAGCCTTTGTCTGCAAAAGCGGCGACCTGATTGCCTACGTCTACCGAAAAGCCAACCGCATTCCAGTCAGTTGCTTCAAAAATATCGAGGCACTCCACTCCACCTCCAGGACCGAGGCCGAACGACGGGCACTGGTGATCTTCGATGACTACATCGGCACGGGCTCACAGTTCCTCTTCCAATTCGTGGCCCGCTCCAGTAGCAACCGCAAACTGCTCCAGCGCTACCGGCGACTTCGACTCGCCGCCGTTGTGGTGCACGACAACGCGAGAGAGAAGTGGAAGCTGCTTCAACATCAGCAGTTTCATCGGGTGATGGAGATCGAAGAAGCGCAGCTGACCTGCATGGATTTCAGCCGAGACCGGGGAGAGCTCACCCAGGCCCTCTCCGAGCTGGATTGGAAGCGAGCCGGGCTGGTCGCCGCTCAGCGGGATTTCCCTGTCACAGCCCATCCCAGTTTGCGGCCCGAACAGCGCCATCAACTGAGTCAGTTCCTGTTGAAGCTGCAACAGTCGGAAGGGGCAGGAACGACCGAATTTCTGCTGGGGCACCACACGTTTTTCTATGGAGCACCCAATGCCCTGGCGCGGGTGCTGCTACCTCTGTTCAAGCGCATTGAGGACTTCACCGTCTATCCCAAAGAAGCCCAGGTGGGATTACCCGCAGACATCCTCGATTACGACATCGATAACCCCGAATCCGTCACACCCTATGGGCGCCGGGATTAGACACTGGGCACGACTAGGCGGCCAACGCGAGCATCTGCCGAAGTCTCCAAGCCTTGAGCTGCGCTTGACGCTTTCGAATCGCTAGATCCGCCGTCAAGCCATACTGGAGCCTCTCAATGTCTGATTCAGGCAAAGCAAAAAAGACGCCGCCACTAGTGAACTGAATACACCCTTCATCCGGATCAAACACCCGAGCTGAAGCCGTAACTGCAGTGCGCGGTTCCCGACAGCCATAGACGTGCAGGCTCAAGAAACTCTGTTCACCGGCATTGCCCATCTGATGGATCAACGCCGGAGAGACCGCGCGCACCTGGCCGGGGCCGTAGGGAAGCGCCTGCTCATCGCAGAGGTGCAACCGACGCAGGCGATAGCTGTAATGCTCAGCCTGACCAAAGCATTGGACCGCTCCCCACTGCGCCAAGCCGTGGTCATGGATCGCGCTGAAGTCGCCAGGGAGCCAGGTCATCACCATGACTTCCACATGGCCGCCATGCCAAACCAACTGGCGGCCATAGCTATCGCGGGGTGAATGGCCGTAATCCGCCCAGGGCTCGAGTTCCTCGGCGCACACCCCTGCGCTGGCCATCAGCGAGAGCAACTGCTCAGGCTCAGGAGAACGCAGGACGCTTAGCCCTGCGATCAGACGCTTCAACCCCGAGCTGAGAATGGGATGCTCTCTATCCATTGATCAGCTCTGGCTCAGCCTGTAGCAGACGCTGAAGAATCATCACGTCGTACCAACGGCCTCGGAGATAGCCGATACGGCGCTGAATGCCAACGCACTCGTAGCCAAACCGCTGATGGAAGCGAATGCTGTGGTCATTTCCAGCCACCACCTTGGCTACCAAATGAACGTAGCCAAGGTCCTGTGCCTTGGCGATCAACTGTTGCAGCAGTTGGGCACCAACCCCCTGGCCCTGAGCGCAAGGGTGAACGTAAACCGACGTTTCTGCGCAGCGGCTATAGCCAGCACGGGGCGAGTAGGTCTTGAGCTCTGCCCAACCCAAGACCTCACCCAATCGGGTCGCCACCAAGAGACAACCTCGATCGCGCAGCTCCTCGCGTTTCTCAGCGACGGCCTGGGGAGCAAAGCGCCGCTCATCCATCGTGATCCCGCCTTGATCAATCGCCCGCTGATAAATCGCGGCGATGGCGGCATCGTCCCTGGGCTGGGCGAGACGAATCTGCAGCGCTGCATCAGCCCCTGCGAAGTCCGCGATCCAAGCGAGCAAATGATCCAGGGCAGGGGGGCCACCCAACTGCTGTAACCGCGCAAAACCGCCGACGTTGCCAACGTTGATCTCGCTGACCCGCCAGGTACCGCAGTCGTCCTGGAGGAAGTCATAGCCAAGGACCCTGAGCCCCAAGGAGGCATAGGCGGGCCAGGTGGCTTCAATCGCCTGACGCTCTGCATCCGTAATCGCAGCCAGGGCGCAGCGGCCACCAGCCGCCACATTGTTCACCCAATGCCCTGTGGCGGAGCGCCGCACATAGGCACCCAGGATCTGGCCATCTAGAACAACAACTCGCTTGTCGCCCTCACTGGTGCGCTGGAGAAAACGCATGAACTGCAGAGGCTCATCCGTTCCCCGCTGGAGCTGCTCCAGCACGGCGCTCAGTGAGCGCTGTTCTGCCCGCTGACCATGGGCATGTTCAACGAGATACACGCCGTGACTCCTGTGGAGTCGAAACACCCCCTGGGCTTGGGTGCTGTTGCCCTGTTTGGCAACCACTTGACCATGGCGCTCCAGAAAGGTGGCGATCTCAGTGGGGTCGCTGCTCACCAAGTGCGAGGGGAGGAAGGCCCCCGCCACCTCCGAGAGGAACTGCGGCTTGAGCTGCTGAATCTTGCTCGAGGGACGATTGAGAAAACGCAACCGCTGCTCGAGGCCCTCCAAAACCTGGAGGTAACCCGGGGGGAAGGGCTTCAGGCTGCGGCAGAAGACAACATCGATCTCACCGGCAACAAAGGGCAACGAGGGAGCCTTCCCCAGGGCTAAAAACGAAGGGTGATCAAGTTCGGCCGGCAGTGGCGTCAGCTGCCATTGGGACGCCAAACAGCGGTTGATCTGATCAGTCGCCAGATGCAGTGGCTCCAAATCGGAGTGCCTGGCTACTGCTCTGTAAAAGCAAGGAACGTCGCCATCAGCGTCGGGGTAACGCCCTGGGTCAGCGATCAACAGGAGCCTGGCGCTCATGTCACGGGCGATATGGCATCGGCACCGCTGGCTGCCAATTCAGCCATTTGCTCGCGCTCCTCCTTGAGCTTGGTTGGCTTCGTCTTGGCAAAGGCCGTGATCACAACACCAACCATGATCACGAGCAATCCCACCACTTGATTGCTGGCCGGCCACTGCCGGTTCAACAGGGCTGCGGCCAGGACACCAATCGCAGGAGCTGGGGTCGACCAGCGTCCAACACTGATGGAATCCAGCTTGCTTGAAGCATCGAACCAGAGGAACTGGGATATCACGATGATCAGCAAGGCGTAGATCGCCATCACGATCCAGAGCTCACCGGCAAAAGCATCGGCGAAGTGATGCGGGCCGAAGACAATGTTGGCGATGAAAAAGAAGATCACGCTGGAGGAGGCATTGCGCACAAACACCAAGGCCCGCAAGGAGACGTCCTGATCCAGGACCGCTTTCCCCAAGTTCGCGGAAGCGGCAAAGACCACGGTTGAAAGCAGGATCAACGCATCGCCCTTGTAGACCATCCAATTGGCACCCACCAGAGCCACCATCAAGATGCCGGCAATGATGAAGCTGAAGCCCAGCCACTCCCGCTTCGCGATTAACCGTCCAAACACAATGGCCCCAGACAGGGCATAGAGCACTGGAGCCAATCTCCCAAGCAAGATCGCGTTGGTCGATGAGGTGTACTCCAGACCGGTGTAAATCAGTGCCGAGTTCAAGGCGGCGAGACCACCATCCAGGACCAAGCCCCAACGCACCCGCTTGGGCAGTCGCTTGAGGTCACTCCAAATGGGGGCTGGTTTAAACCAGATCAGGACCACCAACGCCGCGCATAGGTTGCCGACGAAGAGGACATTGCAAAAGGAGATCGGGGTTTCGGCGCCCTGACTGAGGGCGGCCCCATGCATCACCAAAAAGGCAATCAGAACCGGGCGCAGGGACGCCAAAACCCTGGAGAGCAATAACTCATGGCGGGGATCGAACTGCATCAGCCCAGGCGCCGGTAGGTCACAGGATCAGCCTTCAGCGCCATGAGGTTGTCGTACTGAATGACTTCGCCCTCGATGGCAACGGCCTGAGCCACAAGATCAAGGACGCGATCATTCACAGTGCGGCCCTCTTGATCGATCAAGACCAGATCGAGAACCTCTCCCTCGGGGTTGTGGACATGAAAGACAGCAGGGACGCCACCGCTGATGCAGCGAATGGCACAGCCCATATGGGTTTTCCCAGCGCCGGGCTTCATCACCCCTGAAAAACACTTGCTGTCGATGATTTCGCCCACCAGGGCAAAGGGGCCGAGGGAGGTTCCCTTCAGATTGGGCGCGGGCAGATCAGCAGGCTGCGGGATGGGCTGCGCACGGCGTGTGTTCATCACGCTCAAAGGCCCATGGCTGAAGAGCGAACCCTTCAACTGCACCCACTGCCCCTGGTGCTGCATCACAGCCTCCGG
>CAXQPR010000057.1:0-33370 GCA_964225855.1 Salipiger bermudensis
AAGTCGACTGTTCTGCGGTCGTTGAACCGCATGAATGACTTGATTGATGGCTGCAGCTTGACCGGGCGCGTCCTGTTTGATGGTGCAGATCTTTATCACCCAACGGTGGATCCGGTGGAGGTGCGCCGTCGAATCGGCATGGTGTTTCAGCAACCCAACCCTTTTCCCAAGAGCATCTACGAAAACATCGCCTTCGGAGCGAGGATCAATGGCTACACCGGCGACATGGATGAGCTTGTGGAACGCTCTCTGCGTCAAGCGGCCGTCTGGGATGAGTGCAAAGACAAATTAAAAGAGAGCGGCTGTTCTCTCTCCGGAGGGCAGCAACAACGCCTGTGCATCGCCCGCACAATTGCAATCCAGCCAGAAGTCATCCTGATGGATGAACCCTGCTCAGCGCTCGATCCGATCTCAACATTGAAGATCGAAGAGACCATGCATGAGCTGAAGAAAACGTTCACGATTGTGATCGTGACCCACAACATGCAGCAGGCCGTGCGGGTCAGCGACATGACCGCATTTTTCAATGCCGAGGCTCAGGAAGGTGGCTCCGGAAAAGTGGGCTATCTGGTGGAATTCAACCAAACAGACAAAATTTTCAACGCACCGACCCAGCAAGCCACCAACGATTACGTGTCGGGCCGGTTCGGCTAAACCTCAGAGATATGGGCATAAAAAAACCGGCCCGAGGGCCGGTGTAAAGCGGAGAGGGAGGGATTCGAACCCTCGATAGAGTTGCCCCTATACAGCATTTCCAGTGCTGCGCCTTCGACCACTCGGCCACCTCTCCAGCGGCTGATTGGGGCAATGCGAATGTAGCAGGGCGTTCGAGCGATTCCGGCCATGCCACGCACCCATCGGGTGACCATCCACTGGCGTCAGGAGCAACGCACGATCACCCATGACGTGCCTGAAGGGGAGTACATCCTGCGCAGCTTCGAACAGCAGGGAGATCCACTTCCGTTTTCGTGCCGCAATGGCTGTTGCACGGCCTGTGCCGTGCGGGTCCTTCATGGGGAACTCGATCAGCGTGAAGCGATGGGCCTGTCCCGTGAGCTCCGCGCCAAGGGCTATGGACTCCTGTGTGTGGCCCGGGCAACGGCGGACATGGAAGCGGAGACCCAAGATGAAGACGAGGTGTACGAACTGCAGTTCGGACGGCACTTCGGCAAAGGTCAAGTCACTGCCGGCCTGCCCCTGGATGAGGAATGACACGCATGCCTGCCTCTGCGATTGATGCGGTTGTTGCCGCGGCGGGGCTCAACCCCGAGGCTCTGGCCCACCTTCATGCAACAGCCCGAGCTGCTGCCGAATCTGGCGCCGCTGTGCTGATGGACCACTACGGCCACCTCACCAACATCCGCAGCAAGGGACGCCAGGGTGACCTCGTCACCGAAGCCGATGAAGCAGCAGAACAGGCTGTGCTCAGCCTCCTTCGAAACCAGACCCCATCCATCGGCATTCTCGCCGAGGAATCCGGAAGTATCGGGCCCGACGTCGGCCTGCAGTGGATGGTGGATCCCTTGGACGGAACCACCAACTTCGCCCACGGCTATCCGTTTTTTGCCACGTCGATCGGACTGTGTTGGAACGGTCGCCCCTTGCTTGGTGCCATCTCAGTTCCTTATCTCCGCCAGCTCTATCACTGCTGTCCCGGCGCTGGCGCCTTCTGCAACGACGACCCGATTGCGGTCTCGGAGTGTGATGAGCTCCAAGACTCCTTGCTGGTGACAGGCTTTGCCTATGACCGCCACACCCGACTGGACAACAACTACGCCGAGTTCTGCTGGATGACCCATCGCACCCACGGCGTCCGACGTGGTGGTGCAGCGGCCGTGGACCTTGCATTTGTGGCAGCAGGCTTATTGGACGGGTACTGGGAGAGGGGTCTGTCCCCCTGGGATCTCGCCGCTGGTGTGGCTCTCGTGCAGCAAGCCGGAGGAATCGTGACCGCATATGACGGCAGCGATTTTCAAATCAAATCGGGAAAGGTTCTGGCAGCGAACCAAGCTCTGCACAAGCAGATGTCTCTCGAGCTGGCGAAGGTTTCGCCACTCGAAGGCGCCAGCTTCGGAGAACCCTCGCTCCGGCACGTGGGATCCTGAATCAGCTTCGCTTCCACTGGGATGGCCCTGCAACCAGCCTCGGGCGCACGTGATCTCAACCCCCAGCAGGTGGAGCACAACAAAGCTCTGCGGGAACGCCTTGCGGAGGTGTATCGCTGTTGGGGCTACGAGGAAGTCTCTCCGCCCCAAGTGGAGCGGATGGAGACCCTCAAAGCCGGAGGGGGAATCAACAGCGCAGACATTGTTCGCCTGGTGGCCGATGAACCCCTGGGACTTCGCCCAGAGCTGACCGCCTCCATCGCAAGAGCAGCTACGACGCGATTGGCAGAGCGGCCGCGCCCCCTGCGCCTTTGGTCGACCGGCACCGTGTTTGAAAGTCGCCTCAGTGACGAAGGCGGCCAACGAATTGAGGAACTACTGCACAGCGGCGTGGAGCTGTTTGGCAGCGGGCAGGTGAATGGCGAGCTGGAGTTGCTCTCGCTGTTGATGGCCGCCCTTGAAGCGCTTCAGCTCCAGCCAGGGCATGGAGCACGCCTATTGGTGGGACATGCGGCCCTGATGGAACTGATCCTCGCCCCTGTCGAACAGGAACTCCGCGACCAGGTCAAGGAGGCTCTGGTGTCGTTCGATCGTTTATCGATCGAACAATTGGCACTGCCCTCTGAGCTGATCCAGCGGTTGCAGCAACAGATGGATTTGCGTGGCACGCCCGAGCAGGTTCTTGAACAGCAGCGACGGCACTTCGGTCCGCAACCCGTGTTGAGCCAGCTTGAGCGCCTGTTCACCCATCTCGGCCCACTCTCGGCTCGGCTTGGCGTCACGCTGCAGCTCGATCCCAGCTTCCAACCACACTTCGAGCTCTACGACGGCTTGGTGTTCCAGTTGGTGTGTCAAGGCACCTCAGCGCCGGTGGTGATTGCCCGCGGAGGGCGCTATGACCGCGTTCTAAAGCGCTTCGGTGCGGTGGGTCCAGCGGCAGCGGGACTTGGGTTCAGCTTCTGCCTCGACGACATTCGAGACCTCCCGTCAGCGCACGAACCGCTCAAAACCAATTCAGATCGGGTGTTAGTGGCCTACGGACCTGGTGGCAAGCTCGAATCGGCGCTGAAGCACCAGCAGGAGCTGCATCAACAAGGGATCACTGCTGTGGTGGAACTTGATCCAGTGTCAGGACTTCAAGCAGCAGAAGCCCTGGTGGAGTCCCGTCAATGCAGCAGTGTGGCCTGGCTGCCTGACTAAGATCCAGCCTGCTTTTATTGCCCCATGGCCCACACGATCGTGACTGATGTCTGCGAAGGCATCGCCGATTGCCTCGATGCTTGCCCTGTGGCTTGTATTCAGCCCGGAAAGGGCCGCAATAAGAAGGGCACCGAATTCTTCTGGATTGATTTCGACACCTGTATCGACTGCGGCATCTGCCTTCAGGTCTGTCCGGTCGAGGGAGCGATCCTTGCTGAGGAACGACCTGATCTCCAGCGCACTCCCTGACCCCCGGGCTGTACGGAGACCCCACCAGCGGAGGGCTTGAGCCTTCCGCTTCAGCTCCCTAGGGTCGCCCTGTTCGCTGCCTAGCCATGACCGTTCTGGAACAGGGTCAGATCCAGATTCATACTGAAAATATTTTTCCGATCATCAAGAAGGCCGTTTATTCGGGCCATGAGGTTTTTCTTCGGGAGCTGGTCAGTAACGCTGCTGATGCCATCAGCAAACGGCGCATGGCTGCCATGGCAGGCGACTGCAGCGAAGGTACAGAAGGCAAAGTTGCGATACGCATCGATCGTGAACTGAAAACGATCACCATCAGTGACAACGGCATTGGCATGACCGCCGATGAAGTGAAGCGCTATATCAACCAGGTTGCATTCTCAAGTGCAGAAGATTTCCTGGAAAAATACAAACAGGAAGACGACGCCATCATCGGTCATTTTGGCCTTGGCTTCTATTCCAGTTTCATGGTGGCGCGGGAGGTGGAACTGGTCACGCGATCAGCAAGGCCTGACAGTGAAGCCGTCAAGTGGCGCTGCGATGGGTCCCCCAATTTCAGTCTTGAGGGGAGTCAACGCGAGGAGGCTGGAACCGATGTGATCCTCCACCTGATGGAGGAGGAACTGGAGTATCTGGAGCCTGCACGACTGCGGAACCTGATCACGCAGTATTGCGATTTCATGCCCGTCAGCGTTGAGCTAGAGGGAGAAACGGTTAATAAAAAAGTTGCTCCCTGGAGGCAGTCTGCAAGGGAGCTCAGTGATCAGGACTACATCGACCTGTATCACTACTTGTATCCCTTCCAGGGTGACCCTTTGCTTTGGGTGCATCTCAACACCGATTACCCCTACACCCTGCAAGGAATTCTCTTTTTCCCCAAGGTGTCCGGTCGAGCCGACTGGGAAAAGGGAGAGATCCGTCTCTATTGCAACCAGGTGTTCGTCAGCGATTCGATTAAGGAAATCGTTCCCCGCTACCTGCTTCCGCTGCGCGGGGTGATTGACTCACCGGATATTCCCTTGAATGTCAGCCGCAGCGCACTGCAAACCGACCGTCGCGTGCGCTCTATCGGTAATTTTGTCGCCAAGAAGGTGGCTGATCGCTTGCGCAACCTCAAGCAGGACGATCCTCAGGCCTATGCAGAGGCGTGGGACGCACTGGCTCCCTTCGTAAAAATCGGTGCCATGGAGGATGAAAAGTTCGCTGATCAGGTCAGTGAATTGGTTCTGTTCGGCACGACGGCTGCCGCCACTGATCAGCAGGGCGAGGAACCAATCGCCGCAGGAGACAAGGCCTACACCACCCTGGCCTCCTACCGGAATCGCCAGGCCAGCGATCAGGCCAATCGCGTCCTCTATTGCAGCGATGAGATTGCCCAGGCCGGAGCCCTAAGCCTCTGGACTGGGCAGGGCGCGGAAGTGCTTCTGGCTGAAACGGTGATCGACAGTCAGTTCATTCCCTGGCTAGAGACCAAACACGAAGAGCTCAAATTCCAACGCGTCGATGCAGAACTGGATGACAGCCTTCGCGATGACAAGCCAGAGCTCAGTGACCAAGATGGCGAGACCCAGAGTGAAAACCTGCGCAGCCTGATCAAGGAAGCCTTGGCCAACGACAAGGTCACGATCCAGGTCCAAGCACTCAAAGGCGGAGATGACGCGCCCGCGGCTCTGATCCTTCTTCCGGAACAGATGCGCCGCATCAACGACATCGGCGCTCTGATGGAACAGCGTTTCCCTGGACTGCCTGACCACCACGTGCTGTTGGTGAACCGTCGCCACCCTCTGGTGGAGGGCTTGCTGAAATTGAACGCCGGCAGCGTGCTGGTGGGAAGTGACGCGAGTGCCGCCTCTCCGAGCCAACAGCTGGCGAGCAACCTGGCACGCCACCTCTATGACATGGCGCGCCTTTCCGTCGGTGGTCTTGAACCCAATGAATTGGCTGGTTTTCAGACACGCTCCACAAAACTGATGGCAGCTCTGATGGAGAGAGGGATCTGAGGATCCCTCTTTGATAAGATCAATGCTTGGCTTTACGCCACTGCTCTACAGGAACGTCATCATGTCTCGGGTGTGTCAGCTCACCGGTACACGGGCTAACAACGGCATGGCCGTGAGCCACTCCCATATCCGCACCAAGAAGCTGCAACAGGCCAACCTGCAGCAGCGTCGTCTCTGGTGGGCAGAGGGGAACCGCTGGGTGAAGCTGCGCGTCACGACCCGTGCACTCAAGACCATTCAAAAGAAAGGTTTAGGTGCCTACGCCCGTTCCCTTGGCGTTGATCTCAGCAAATTCTGAATTTGTTCCGGCTTTCCGCCGTCATTAGCTCCCACCCCGAACCCGCATGAACCGACGTGATTTGCTCCTTCGGTCCGCGGGCCTCGGGGTGTTTTTTTGTCTTCCAAAAACCGCGAGGGCATTGGGCGGCCAGGCCCCAGTCCTGAACACAGCTGCTCCAAACTTCATTCTCGAGGGAACGCGACGCTCGGAGCTAGAAGCCAAGCCATGGAGTTTGACGGACTTTTCTGGCCGCTGGCTGGTGCTGTATTTCTATCCTCGGGATTTCACGTCCGGATGCACCATTGAGGCTCATGGGTTTCAGAGCCTCAACCAGGACTTTGAACAGAACAATGCGTCCATCGTCGGCGTCAGCGCCGATGGCGTCGATGATCATGCGTCGTTCTGCAGCTCTGAAGCACTCGACTATTTGCTGTTGTCTGACCCGGATGGCACCGTGAGCAAGGCCTATGGCTCCTGGATGGCTCCCTATTCCATGCGCCACACCTTCCTGATAGATCCTTCTGGGGTGATCCGTGAACGCTGGACAGGCGTCAGACCCACTGGTCATGCCCAAGAGGTGATGGACCGACTGAAGCAGTTGCAGAGCGAAGCATCGATTTGACAAAGCCCGCCTGATGGGGAAGGGTGGAGAGAGCGCAACTGGGCGCCATCAATGGCGCCACGGGATATTTAATGACGAAAGAAGAAGGTAAAAGCTCATTCATTCTTCTTTATCACCGCACGCCCTTCGACGAAATCATTGACGAGCAGGGCAATCGCTCTTGGGGCGATCAAAAAAGTCCCAATGGAATTATTCCTACCCTTCGCAACTTATTCAGAAGCCATCTGAATGGCACATGGATTGCCTGGAGGCAGGTTGAGGAGAACGACTCCAGTGGCGATGAACGCATTGGCATGGAGAATCCTTCACCCTTCACGCTGCGGCGCATCCCGCTTGAGCAATACCAGATATCAAGCTTCTATCACGTCACATCAAAAGAATCATTCTGGCCAATTCTTCACACCTTCCCAACCTATTTCGACGTTAATAACGCCGACTGGGGGATTTTTGAGGAAGTCAATCGCCGTTTTGCCGAAGCAGCTTGCCGAGAAGCGTGCGAAGGGGCAACAGTCTGGGTCCATGACTACAACCTCTGGCTCGCACCAGGATTCATCCGAGCAGAGCGGCCAGACCTGAAGATTGCTTTCTTCCACCACACACCATTTCCAGGCAATGATGTGTTTGCAATCCTCCCCTGGAGACGAGAGATTCTTGAAAGTCTGCTGTGCTGCGACCTCGTCGGCTTTCATATTCCGCGTTACACAGAAAATTTTGCAAGAGCTGCGAACTGTCTTCTTGGCGCCAAAAAAGGGCCCAAGCGTGGAGTCAACCCTCGCTTTCTCTCCACAGGATCAGCGCTGACCGAACCGACAGAAACCCCATGGCTCTCCTACGAAGGGCGAACGATTCAACTGCTCTCGTCCCCGGTGGGAACCTCACCTGACGTGATTCAGTCTCTGGTCGCGGACCCAGAAATCCAGGCCCTCGGAGAACGCATCGAAGAGGACACACGCAAGGGACGAAAACTGATTCTTTCAGCCAGCCGCGTTGATTACACCAAAGGCAATGAAGAACTGCTCTTGGCCTTTGAACGCTTACTGGAACGACGCACCGATCTGCATGGGGAAGTCGTCTTGATGCTGGCCTGTGTGTCAGCAGCAAGTGGAATGAAAATCTACGAAGACACGCAGCGCTCGATTGAAGAGATGGCTGGACGCATCAATGGGCGCTTCAGCAAGATCGACTGGGTCCCTGTGCGGTTTTCGACCAAGCGCATTCCCTATGAGGAAATGGTGGCGTGGTTCACCCACGCTGATGTGTGCTGGATCACCCCCTTGCGGGATGGACTCAATCTTGTGGCGAAGGAATATGCCGCTGCACGCAAAGACAAATCAGGAGTTCTCGTGTTGTCAGAATTCACTGGTGCATCGGTCGTTCTGGATGGTGCTGTGCTCACCAATCCTTATTCCCATCGGCGCATGGATGAAGCGATCGAGCTTGCACTGGCCATGCCGGAAAACGAGCAGAAGCGAAGGATGCACACCATGTCAACGGCCGTGGAATCCTTCACCGTTCAGGACTGGGCGGAAGAACAAATGGGCTCTCTCGATGCCTTTCTGGCATGAGAATCCGCCGATTGAGACGGATTTCCTCTCTGCTCATCGGAGGGCTGCTTGCACTTCTCGTGCTTTCGTCCGGCTGGATCCAGGTCCAGGCGCGAAAGACGGAGCAGATCCGCATTTTGATGCCCGCTCCTTTTGCGGATGCCAGCAAGGCACTTGTTGAGCAATTCAACGCCGATCAGCACGGCAAGGCGCATTTGGAGGTGATACGAGGTCCACTGGAAACCGAGGCGATTTCAGATCTGGCCATCAGCAGTCTGTTGTTGGGTGACGCACCATTCGATGCCCTCCTGATGGATCTGACCTGGTTGCCCAAATACGCCGCCGCAGGCTGGCTGGAACCCCTCAGTCCATGGTTTTCAAACAACGACCTTGATGCTCTGGCCCCAGGGGCAAGAGCAGGAAATTCCTACGACGGCACTCTCTACCGCTGGCCCTTTGTCGCCAGCATGGGCTTGCTCTACTGGCGCACCGATCTCATGGATCAGCCGCCTCAAACTCCGCAGGAGCTCGAGGAGATCAGCAAAAAACTGCAGTCAGAGAAGAGAGTGCCTTGGGGATATGTGTGGGAGGGACGTCAATACGAAGGTCTCAGTTGTGTCTTTCTTGAGTTGATTGATGGATTTGGCGGGGTCTGGCTCAACCCGTCCAATGGCCTTGTTGGCCTGGATCAAGCTCCCGGGGTTGAAGCAGCAGCTTGGTTGCGCCACTTGATCACCGAAGGCATCAGCCCGCAGGCCGTTACCAATTTCGCCGAACCGGAAGCACTCCAGAGCTTCAAAGTGGGAGATGCAGCATTCATGCGCAACTGGCCCTACGCGTGGGCTGAATTACAAAAAGCCGACAGCAGTGTGAGAGGAAACGTTGGCGTGACGACCATGGTGGCCAAGGATCCCTCTCTCTCCACAGCCACTCTTGGCAGTTGGGGTTTGGCCCTGATGAAGGGCAGTGCCCATCGCGATGCAGCCGCTGAAGCGATTCGTTTCCTCACCTCTGAGCAGGCCCAAAAACAGCTGTTCCTCCAGCAGGGCTACACCCCCACCATTGAGGCCTTGTTCCACGATCCAGAGCTGGTCCGCATCAACCCAACGCTTCCGGAACTTGCCGAAGCCCTTGATCACACCAAATCAAGGCCGGAGACACCCCTCTATGCCCAGCTCAGCGATGTGCTGCAGCGCAATCTCAGTGCCGTGTTGACGGGGGAGGTCACTGCAGTTCAGGGAATGGAGAACGCCACGTTCACCACCAAAACGATCATGCGATCAGCAGGAGATCTCAAGGAATGATCCTTCTGCTCCTTCCTGCCGCTCTCTTGCTCGCCTTGGTGTTTGTTGGGCCCTTGCTCCACTACGCCTGGCTCAGCGGCCACGCCGATTCGGTGATTACGGGCCTGCTTCCAATCCCCAATCAGGGAGCCAACTGGTGGAGATTGGCCAGTGATGAACGCTTCTGGCAGGACGCAGCCCAGACCCTGCGTTTTGCGGCTGTCTCTGTCGGAGCGGAACTGGTGCTCGCCCTAGGCATTGCCCTGCTGCTGGATCAACGCTGGCGGGGACGTGGAGCTGTTCGCGCCATGGTCTTGGTTCCCTGGGCATTGCCAACAACAGTGATGGCTTTGGGGTGGCGTTGGATCTTCAACACCCCCTATGGCCCCCTGAACCAGGCCGCAGCACTGATGGGTTTTGCCGACCTGAATATCCTCGCGAACCCCGCCATCACCTGGATGGCCACCGTTGTCGGTGACGTCTGGAAAACCACTCCGTTTGCTGCGCTGATTCTTCTGGCTGGCCTGCAAACCATTCCTGGTGATCTGTATGAGGCCCTCCGTCTTGAGGGGGCTGACAGCCGCACCTGTTTTCTGCGCATCACTTTCCCCATGCTGCGCCCGTACATCGCCCTGGCCTTGCTTTTCCGCCTGGCACAGGCCTTCGGAGTGTTCGATCTGATTCAGGTGATGACGGGAGGTGGACCAGCCAGCAGCACCGAGAGTCTCGCCCTCTACGCCTATCTGAATGCGATGCGATTTCTCGACTTTGGCTATAGCGCCACCGTGATGCTGGGAAGTTTTCTGCTCCTCCTGCTTCTTTGTGGAGGGAGCTGGTGGCTGTTGACGAGGCTGCAGCGGTGGCGGTGGGGAGCTTGACCATGGAGCAAACCAAACGTCGTTTCTGGATCCTGCTGTTGCTCACCTGGTCACTTGGTCCACTGCTTTGGCAGCTCTACACCTCCTTCAGCACAGATCAGGCCCTGGTCACTCCCTTTGCGACCGTTGATCAACGCTGGACCCTGGAGCACTACCAGGCTGTGCTCTCCGGTAATCCACCGTTCTGGAGATATCTGATCAACAGCCTGGTGGTGGGAGCCTCCAGCACGGTCCTCACGCTGGTCATGGCCACACCAGCTGCCTATGCCCTCACCCGACTGCGCAATCGACTCACTGCCATTGCCAAGAGTCTGCTCATTGCTGCCGCTCTTTTCCCTTATGTGCTGTTGTTCCTGGCCTTGCTGGAGGTGGCACGCACGCTCCATCTCGGCAATCACCTCTTGGCACTGACCATTCCCTACGCAGCTCTCTCGCAACCCTTGGCGATTTTGTTGTTGTCAGCTGCATTTCAGGATTTGCCGGTCGACCTTGAGGACGCGGCACGCCTGGAAGGGCTTGGACTCTGGCAACGCCTGCGCTGGATCTTGATCCCGCTGATTGCGCCAGCGACGACCAGCACAGCGATTCTTGTGTTTCTGTTTTCCTGGAACGAGTACCCGATCGCCTTGACCTGGATCAGCGATGCAGACCGACTCACCCTGCCGGTCGCCATGGCACGCATTGCAGGGTCATCGATCTACTCCGTTCCCTATGGGGCCTATGCCGCCGCAACCGTGCTGGGATCCATTCCCCTCATTGCCCTTGTGCTGATCTTTCAACGATCGATCGTGTCGGGACTCACCAATGGAGCTGTCAAAGGATGAGCCTCTCTCTGAACCAACTGGGCCGAAAGGCTGGCAACCGCTGGATTCTTCGCCACCTCGATCTTTGCGTCAACGACGGCGAGTGTCTTGCGCTGGTGGGCCCCAGCGGTTGTGGCAAAAGCACAACGCTGCGACTGATTGCTGGTCTTGACCAACCCGATGAAGGCTCAATCCATATCAACGATCAAGACGTCACGTCCACGCCAGCGCTGGAGCGCAAAGTGGGGATGGTGTTCCAGAGCTACGCCCTGTTCCCGCACCTGACCGTGTCAGCCAACCTGGAATTGGGGCTGAAAGTGCGCGGAATCCCAGCCCATGAACGACAGCAACGGGTGCGCCAGATGCTGCACGTGGTGCAGCTGGAGGAACGAGCCAACCAACGCCCCAGCGAGCTGTCTGGTGGGCAACGTCAACGGGTGGCCCTGGCACGAGCACTGCTGCGGGATCCGCATCTGTATTTGCTCGACGAACCGATGAGCAACCTCGATGCGCAGCTACGCGAGGAACTTCGGCCCGAATTACGCCGACTTGTGCTCAACGATCGCAAGCCTGTGATCTACGTGACCCATGATCAACATGAAGCCATGGCCATGGCGGATCGGATCGCAGTGCTGCGCGAGGGGCGACTGGAACAGGTCGCCACGCCTCGCGAGTTGTACGACACTCCGGGATCGTTGTTTGTGGCCACGTTCATTGGTCGCCCACAGATCAATGTGCTTCCTGCTGAACAGGGCGTGGTCAAGGCGGTGCGTCCTGAAGCATTGCGCCTACAGACCGGCGGTGTGACCTGTCAGCTCATGCACCGGGAATGGCTGGGGTCCAGCCAAATCTGGCAACTGCAATCTCCACTTGGTCTCCTGCGTTTGCTCACCAGTGCCGATCAGGAGATCCCCGAAACCATTCAAGTGGGGTGGTCCCGCAGTGACGAACATCGGTTCAGTGCCGATTCAGGTCAACGACTCCCAGGCTGAGATCAGGAACCTTGAGGCATCAAAGCTCTTCGCAGCATGGCTCCATGGCGGGCTGCATCGTCTTTGATCGACTGAAGGATTTGAGGGTCAGGGGGCTGCATCATCTGGCGTGACCAGCGCTCAAGGAGAACGCTGCGACTTGGCAAAGCATCCAACTCAGCGCAGTCAACCCCAGCCATGGCCGCTGCTGCACGAACCTTCGGGTCATAACTGAGCGCCGAACAGGGAGCACCGGCTAACTGCGCCAGGATCAAAGCGTGCAAACGCATCGGCAGTACCAGCTGGGCACGGGAGAACACGTCCATGACCTGTGGCAAAGAGGTTGCCAGGACGAACCGGGACCGCTCGGCAAGGACAGCGCTCATCAGCCCATCGGCCTGAAGGCACTGGGGCAGCTGTTGATCCTGGTGCTGATGAAACGCCAGCCAGGTCACTGGCAACCCATGCTCAACGGCCAGGGTTTCCACTCCATGCAACAGCGAAGACCATCCAGCCGTATCCAGCTGATCAGTTGGGCGCCAACAGAGCACCAGCCCCATTCGCTCCTTGCTTGAGCAATCAGCTCCCTGCCAGGTTGTACCTGGGTAACTCCAAACAGGATCAGCCGCCATCAGTGCAGGCACCCGAAGTCTCCAACGTTGGGCCAAGGCCTGCGACTCCGGATCCCGCCAACCAATCGCCTGGACCCAGGGAAGGATGGAACGCACTAAGGAACGACTCACTCGCCGGCGAAGAGGACCAAGACCTTGCCCCCAGAGCACAACGGGTTTGCCCTGGCAACGGGCCAGTGCAATGAGGATGAGGTAATAGATCAGGCTCTTGAAACTGGTGCTGTCCTGCAGCAGGCTCCCGCCTCCCAGCACAAGCGCCTGACAGCGCATCAGAGCCTTGATGGTCGTCGTCAACGAGCGACGCTGAACCGTCTGCACTTCAGGATGCAACGCGGTGACTGCTGCGACGTCATGGGCGGTGACCAGCGCCTTCCACGCTGGAGGAAGCTGGGTCAGCAGTACGTCCAGCAGAGCGTCATCACCGAGATTGTGCTCTCCGTAGTAGCCACAGACGAGCACGTTGCGCGTCCTGGCCGTCTCGATCAACGCCATTGAGCCTGTCCAGGCAGTCCCATTATCCGTCGGTTGCAACACCTAGGCTCCAGCCAGCTTCCCGTTTCGATGCACGCGCTGTCGCTTGGCACATGGTGGATCCATGTTGCATCCGTTCTGGAATGGATGGTGGCCATTGTTCTGCTTGGCCGCCAGGCACAACGGCAGCAGCAGAACGGTCTTCGCTGGTTGGCCTTGGCCATGACTCCTGCTCTGATCAGTGCCATGGCGGCCTGCACTTGGCACCTGTTCGACAACAGCGAACAATTGCGAGGTCTGGTGGTGTTGCAAGCGGGTTGCACAGCCTTGGGCAATGTCTGCCTCGCAGGCGCAGCGTGGTTGCTTGTACGGAATGAATCAGCGGGGTCCCAAGGATGATGAGCTGGATTCAACAGCTGGCGACCATTGACCCCTCGCCTCTGTTCGCGCTCTCGCTGCTTCCCTATCTGTTCTTTTTGTTTTGGGTTGCCAAGGCCAAAAACCTGCATCCGCTGACGCTGCTGGGCTTTCGTCTCACCCTGTTATTTGTTGCGGTGACAATCGTTGCTGCCATCGTCGCTCTGCGGATTTTTGACAGTGAACTTGTCGGCGTCGATCCGCTACATGGAGGTGCGGAAGCTTTTCTGACCCTCAGCAATGGCTTGATTGTGGCTGGATTAATCCAGCGTGATGGCGGGCAGCGTTCTGCCCCCCCCGGGTGAATAACCTTTACGAGGATTGGATTGATGCTTCCTTAAACCTGAAGATGAGGTGTCTCTTCAGGGTCTGCATGTTCACCCCGCTTCTGGCCATCGCTCCCGCCTCCTTCACCTGGTCTCCCAAGGTGGCCCTGGTGATGATCGTGTGCAATGTCATCGCCATTGGCATCGGCAAGGCGACCATCAAGTACCCCAACGAGGGCGCCAAACTCCCTAACGCTTCGTTCTTCGGTGGCATGGGTCACGCTGCCCTGCTTGGCACCACCAGCCTGGGTCACATCATCGGCATCGGTGCCATCCAGGGTCTTGCTGCCCGCGGCGTGCTCTAAACCCCACGATGAAGGGGCCGACCTGGTCCCTTCATGGATGAATCGCATCAAGATCGAGGACCAGCCTAAGGCTGGTCTTTTTTGCTTCAGCTCTGAACAAGTGTCTGAGGGGTCTGGTTGATCGCGTCGGGAACGCGATCGAAGCCAAACCGTTCACTGATCCGACCCTGCATCTGCTCTGGGGTAAGGCCGAGCGCCTCAAAGCTCTGCTGAGGAGTGGCGTGATCCACCAGCTGGTCTGGGATTCCAAGCCGGAACAAGGGGACCATCACGTCGTGGTCATTGAACGACTCCAGAACAGCAGCTCCAAAACCACCAGCGAGGGCACCCTCTTCCATGGTCACGACTTTGCCGATGCGGCGTGCCAGAGGATGAATCAAGGATTGATCCAGTGGGCGCAGAAAACGGGCATTGACCACAGTGGCTTGAATGCCCTTTTGGCTGAGTAGGTCAGCCGTAGCCATGGCGCGACTGACCATGGAGCCGTAGGCCACGATCAGCAAGTCATCACCTTGGCGCAGGGTTTCCCCACAACCGATCGCGAGGGGTTCCCAACCCTCTTCCATCAACGGCACGCCTTCACCCGGACCACGGGGAATGCGTAGCGCCGTGGGACCGTTGTGTTGCAGACAGGTCACCATCATCCGCTGCAGCTCCGACTCATCCTTCGGAGCCATCACCGTGAAATTAGGAATCGCACGGAAATAGCTGATGTCGTACTGACCCTGGTGAGTGGGGCCATCGGCACCAACGATCCCGGCTCGGTCCAGCACGAAGGTAACGGGCAGATTCTGGATGCCGATGTCGTGGATGAGTTGGTCGTAAGCACGCTGCAGGAACGTGCTGTAGATGGCGACGACGGGTTTGAGTCCTTCACATGCCATTCCCCCCGCCAAGGTGACAGCGTGCTGCTCCGCAATACCGACATCGACGTACTGGGCAGGGATGGCCTTCTGGAGCAGATCGAGGCCAGTGCCTGTGGCCATGGCAGCGGTAATGCCGATCACCGTGGAGTCCTGCTCACACAGCTTGACCAGCGTCTGCCCAAACACCTTGCTGTAACTGGGGGGCTTCGGCGTTTTGCTGGGTCGAGCCTTACCTGTGGCCAAATCGAAGGCCGATTGCGCGTGGTAGCCCACCTGATCGGCTTCGGCATAGGGATATCCCTTGCCTTTGGTGGTGACCACATGCACCATCACCGGGCCGCCAACGCGGTGAGCAGCCTGGAAGGTGCGGGTCATCTCGCCGATGTCGTGCCCATCAATCGGGCCCATGTAGGTGAAGCCGAGCTCTTCAAACACGGCACCCACCTTGGGCACCGCCAGGCGACGCATGCTGTCTTTCAGGCGGTTGAGTTCAGGAGGAAGCTCCCCTCCCATGAACGGCAAGTGCTTCACGCTCTCCTCAACGCTGCCGGAGAGGAACTGCATGGGCGGACTCAAGCGCATGCGATTGAGATAGGTCGACAGAGCTCCCACCGGTGGTGAGATCGACATGTCGTTGTCGTTGAGAACCACCAACAAGGGTGTGTTGGGGAGATGACCTGCGTGGTTGATGGCTTCCAAAGCCATGCCACCTGTCAGGGCACCATCACCAATCACTGCAACGCACTTGAACGATTCACCGCGACGGTCGCGGGCGATCGCCATGCCCAGGGCAGCGGAAATCGAGGTGCTGGCGTGGCCGGCACCGAAATGGTCGAAATCGCTCTCACAGCGCTTTAGGTAACCGGCTACGCCTCCCTGCTGCCGCAGGGTATGGAAATCGCCATAGCGACCGGTGATCAGTTTGTGGGGATACGCCTGATGGCCCACATCCCAGATCACCCGGTCCTGGTCAAGATCCAAGGTTTGGTACAGAGCGAGCGTGAGCTCAACGACACCGAGCCCCGGGCCCAGATGTCCACCGCTGTTGGACACCACCTCAAGGTGACGCTCACGAACCTGAGCAGCAATCTGCTCGAGCTCCGGCACCGACAGCCCGTGCAGCTGATTGGGATGGGTCAACTCGCTCAGATGCATTCCCGTCCGCCGGCCGATTCGGGCAATCTACGAGGCCTTGTGCGACAGCGGCGAGCCAGACTGACCTGATGGATCACTACCTGCCCCGGATTCTGCGCGCACGGGTCTACGACGTCGCTCGGGAGACACCGCTCGAACCAGCGGTCAGTCTCAGCCGCAGGCTGGACAACAGCGTTTGGTTAAAGCGCGAAGACCTTCAGCCGGTCTTCTCGTTCAAATTGCGGGGTGCTTACAACCGCATGGCGCAGCTCAGCACCGAGGAGCTGGAACGAGGCGTCATCGCATCGAGCGCCGGAAATCATGCGCAAGGTGTTGCTCTGAGCGCGCAGCAGCTCCAATGCCGCGCCGTGATTGTGATGCCGATCACCACGCCGGATGTAAAGGTCCAGGCCGTGCGAGGCCGCGGGGCTGAAGTCGTCCTGCATGGAGAGACCTACGACGAGGCCTACGCCGAAGCCATGCGGCGCAGCGAAAGCGATGGTCTGTGTTTCATCCATCCCTTTGACGATCCTGAGGTGATCGCCGGTCAGGGGACGATCGGGATGGAAATCCTCCGACAGATTCCCCAGCCCCCTGACGCGATCTACGTGGCCGTCGGGGGCGGCGGCTTAATCGGGGGAATTGCCGCCTACGTGAAAAGCCTGTGGCCCGATGTGCAGGTGATCGGCGTCGAACCGCACGATGCCGCTGCCATGACGTTGTCGCTGGAAGCTGGCGAACGCATACGTCTGCCTCAAGTCGGTTTATTTGCCGATGGAGTGGCCGTCCGCCAAGTGGGAGAGAACACCTTTGCCCTCGCTCAGCGCTACGTGGATGCGATGGTGACGGTGGGCACGGACGAGATCTGTGCAGCGATCAAGGACGTGTTTGAAGACACACGCTCGATCCTTGAACCGGCAGGAGCGCTCGCAATTGCCGGGCTGAAAGCGGATGTGACACGCAGAAATCTCCGCGACAAGACCCTGGTTGCCGTCGCCTGCGGGGCCAACATGAATTTCGATCGCCTGCGCTTTGTCGCCGAACGGGCGGAGCTTGGTGAAGAACGCGAAGCGATGCTCGCCGTGCAGATCCCTGAACAGGCAGGAAGTCTGCGCAAATTGTGTGAATGCCTCGACCGGCGAAGCCTGACGGAATTCAGCTACCGGATGAGTGACGGGCCTCAGGCGCAGATCTTCATGGGCGTGCAGGTGCAAGACCACGACGACCGGCGGCAGCTGATCGGCCATTTGCATGACAACGGCTTTTCCTGCCAGGACCTCAGTGACGATGAACTGGCCAAGGTTCACCTCCGCCACATGGTCGGAGGGCGGCTACCCGCTTCCGCCCACTGCCAGCAGGAGAACGACTGCCTCGAGCTGCTCTATCGCTTCGAATTTCCGGAACGGCCTGGCGCCTTGATGACTTTTGTCACCGCCCTCAGGCCTGAATGGACGATCAGCATCTTCCATTACCGCAACCATGGAGCTGATGTCGGTCGAATCGTGGTGGGCGTTTTGGTGCAGACCGCAGACCTCGAGAACTGGAACACCTTTCTGCGGGACGTGGGCTACCCCAGCTGGGAAGAAACCGGAAATCCCGCTTATCGGCTGTTTTTGGGTCAAACAAACCCTGGCTGAGGGCCCGACAGGCGATACCTTGAAGCGTTGCCTGCAGGAGGGTGATGGCAGAACCCAATGCGATCTCACTTCCAGCAAGGCTTGAAGCGATCCTGTATCTCAAAGGGACGCCGGTCGGGGTGAAAGAGCTGGCCCGCCTGGCAGAAACCAGCGAGCAGAAGGTGGAACAGGCCATGCTGGCCCTGGAAGCTGGCTATGCCCAACGGGATACAGCCCTGGAAATCGTTGCCGGCAACGGCAACTACAGCCTCCAGCTCCGTACCGGGCTGGGCGAACTGGTCAGGGATCTCCTCCCCGTCAATCTTTCAACTGCAGCGTTGCGAACGCTGGCAACGATCGCCCTGAAAAAGCGCATCCTCCAATCCGAGCTCGTGGAACTCCGCGGATCCGGGGCGTACGACCACATCAAAGAGCTGATGACCCAGAACTTCATCGAGCGCAAGCGGCAGAGCGAAGGTCGGTCGTATTGGCTCAGCCTGACCGAGAAATTCCATCGCACCTTCTCCGTGCTTCCCACCAACGGGCCGGAGGGAACTGATCCAGGGGTCGACAGCACGACTGACTCTGTCGCCGACGACGCAGCCTTCGAAGCTGCATAGAGTTCAACGGTCTGAACGAAGCACCATGTCGGCTGAAGTGGTCGGATACATCGTCAATCTCCTTGGCGTGATCGCAAGCGCCCTAGAGATTTACTTCTATGTGCTGCTGATTCGGGTGCTGTTGAGCTGGTTCCCCAACCTGGATCAAAGCAATCCCGTGGTCAGCACGCTGATTTCGATCACTGATCCCTATCTGAATGCTTTCCGCGGAATCATCCCCCCCCTTGGAGGGCTGGATTTATCCGCCCTGCTCGCGTTCATTGCCTTGAACGTTCTGCAATGGGCCCTTGGCAACGCCCAAATGGCCCTTCTCAACTCTCCAGCCTTTTACGGCTGATCCATGGATCTCGGTTTGACAACGCCTAGCGCGTATCACCACTGCCACTGATCCGTCCGCGCGCAGCTCTGCTAGCCAGCTTTTCGAGGTTGGCCGCCGCCACGTCCTCCAACGTCAGGCCCAGCTCACTCGAAAGCTGGGCCACATACCAAAGGACATCTCCGAGTTCGAGTTTGAGTGCTTCGCGCACCTCGGCGTCAAAGACCCCGCCCTGGTCGCGCAAAACCTTTTTCACCTTGTCAGCCACCTCTCCGGCCTCTCCGGTCAGTCCAAGCGTCGGGTAAATCGGATTCGAACCGACATCGGGGTAACGGGCTGTGGCACGAGCTCCGGTTTGGTAGCTGTTGAGATCCATGCTGATGGCTGTGAAAGGGCCCTCTTGGATCGAGAGAGTCCTCGATCTGACTGGAGGGTAGATTCCCTTCTGATATCGGCCCGGTGGATGGCGCAAATCGATCTTTCCCGTCGTACCAAGATCGTGGCCACCATCGGCCCAGCAACCGAAAGCCCCGAGCGGCTCAGGCAGTTGATCGAAGCTGGTGCCACCACCTTCCGACTGAATTTCTCCCACGGTGACCACAGCGAGCATGCTGCTCGCATCGCAACCATTCGCCGGGTATCGGCGGAGATGGGTCATCACATCGGCATCCTTCAGGATCTTCAGGGTCCGAAAATCCGTCTCGGCCGCTTTGCCGATGGGCCGATCACCCTGGCCAACGGTGACTCCTTCACGCTCACATCCCGTCCGGTGAGCTGCAATCAGGAGATCGCCACAGTCACCTACGACAAACTGGCGGACGAAGTCACTGCAGGCAGCCGCATCCTGCTCGATGACGGACGCGTCGAGATGAAGGTCGAGAGAGTCGACAAAGCAGAACAGACTCTCCACTGCACCGTCACGGTCGGCGGAGTTCTTTCCAACAACAAGGGCGTCAACTTCCCGGACGTGCAGCTGTCCGTTCGCGCGCTCACGGACAAGGACAAAACCGATCTAGCCTTTGGTCTCGAGCAGGGGGTGGACTGGGTGGCCCTCAGCTTTGTGCGCAATCCTTCCGACATGGAAGAGATCCGAGGTCTGATCCGCCAGCACGGCCACACCACCCCCGTGGTGGCCAAGATTGAGAAATTCGAAGCCATTGATCAGATCGACGCCATTCTTCCCCTCTGTGATGGCGTGATGGTGGCCAGGGGCGATCTCGGCGTTGAGATGCCCGCCGAGGAAGTGCCCTTGCTGCAGAAGGAGTTGATCCAGAAGGCCAACAGCCTTGGTATCCCGATCATCACGGCAACTCAGATGCTCGATTCGATGGCCTCCAGCCCTCGACCGACGCGAGCCGAAGTCAGCGATGTGGCCAACGCCATCCTCGATGGCACAGACGCGGTGATGCTCTCCAACGAAACAGCCGTGGGTGATTTCCCTGTGGAGGCTGTGGAGACGATGGCCACCATCGCTCGCCGCATTGAGAAGGACTATCCCCAGCGCAGCATCGACAGCCATCTCCCCTGCACCATCCCCAATGCCATCAGCAGTGCAGTGAGCACGATTGCAAGCCAGCTGAATGCGGCTGCGATCTTGCCCCTGACCAAATCCGGTGCCACCGCTCATAACGTGAGCAAGTTCCGTCCAGCTGCTCCGATCCTGGCGATCACCAGCGAGCCAAGGGTGGCCTGCAAACTCCAACTGGTTTGGGGCGTCACTCCATTGGTGACCGAGTCCCAGGAGCGCACCTCATCCACGTTTGCGACCGCCACCAACATCTGCCGTGAGCGCGGCTGGTTGAAGCAAGGCGATCTGGTGGTTCAGACAGCAGGCACACAGCCTGAAGTGTCTGGCTCCACCGATCTGGTGAAGGTGGGAATCGTTGGTAGCGACGGATTGCTCGACAGCACCCACCACAACGCCACCATCTAAATCTCCGGCTATGGCCAGCAAGCTGCCGCTCACTGAAACCGTGGGCATGGCCCTCAACACGCTGAGGGCCAATCGACTGCGCAGCTTGTTGACGATGCTGGGCATCGTGATCGGCAACGCATCGGTGATCACCCTTGTGGGTGTGGGCCGTGGGGCCCAAAACCTGGCAGAAGAGCAACTCAGCAATCTCGGCGCCAACGTTTTATTTGTGGTTCCGGGCAACAACGACACCCGTCGACGCGGTGTTGCCTTCCCAAAAACGTTGGTGCTGGAAGATGCCGAAGCAATTGCAGAGCAAGTGCCCAGCGTGAAGCGGGTGGCTCCGCAGATCAGCACCAGTGCGGTGGTTCAAGCGGGATCCCGCAGCTCCAGCAGTTCGATCAACGGGGTAACACCGGCGTTTCTGCCCGTTCGCAGCTTTGAAGTGGCTCGAGGCCGATTCATCAGTGAGCAAGACGAACGGGCCGCCCGCTCTGTGGTGGTCATCGGTCCAGACCTGCGCGACAAGCTGTTTCCCACTGGGCAGGCGATCGGTCAGAGCCTGCGCATCAAGGATCAAAGCTTCAGCGTGATTGGCGTGATGGCTCCCAAGGGTGCGGTGTTCGGCAACAACCAAGACGAAAACGCCTATATCCCGCTCTCCACGATGGTGAGCCGCCTGACAGGCCGAGATGCCACCTATGGCGTCAGCCTGAGCTTCATCAGCGTCGAAGCGAAGAACGAATCCAGTACTGGGCCTGCCAAGTTTCAGATCACCAATTTGCTGCGTCAACGGCATCGCATCCTTCGGGATGACGACTTCGCTGTGCGATCCCAGAAAGATGCCCTCACCATCGTTGGCACCATCACCGGTGGTTTGACCCTGATGCTTGCGGCGATTGGGGGGGTCTCTCTGCTGGTGGGCGGTATCGGGATCATGAACATCATGTTGGTGTCGGTCAGTGAGCGAACCGAAGAAATCGGGCTGCGTAAAGCCCTCGGAGCCCGCAGCTCAGACGTGCTCAGTCAATTCCTTGTGGAGTCGCTTGTGCTGGCAACACTTGGGGGCATCGTGGGCACTGCAGCTGGACTCGGCACGGTGGCGGCAGTGGCAGCACTCACCCCCTTGCCGGCAACCATCGGGGGGGGCGTCGTGTTGATCACGGTGACGCTCTCGGGATCCATCGGCCTGTTCTTTGGTGTTGTGCCCGCCCGCAGGGCAGCTCAACTTGATCCGATCGTGGCCTTACGCAGCCTTTAATCCAATCTGCTTAGCGGATCTGCCCCCAGAACCGGCGTTTGGGCGTTCGCAACTCTTAAAGTCGACACACTCTCAGGGATTCCATGAATCAACGCTGGCGACAAATCGCGCTCTGGGTCCTACCCATCGGCGTCGCGTTGCTTCTGGGTTGGCAGCTGATCGGCAATGGAGGGCTGCAGAGCCTCAATCCGAGTGGTCCAACCGTCGCTCCGAATAACGCTGCCGTCGGCCGCATGAGCTATGGCCGTTTCCTGGATTACGTCGAGGCGGGTCGGATTACGGCCGTCGACATCTATGACGGCGGTCGCAACGCCGTGGTCGAAGCGGTGGATCCCGAAATTGACAACCGCGTTCAGCGCCTTCGCGTTGACCTGCCCGGTCTCGCACCAGAGCTGATCAACACCCTCAAGCAAGAGGGGATCAGCTTCGATATTCATCCCCCACGCACCGCACCTCCTGCATTGGGCCTGCTGGGCAACCTGCTCTTCCCGTTGCTGCTGATCGGTTCGCTGATTTTTCTTGCCCGTCGTGGGAGCGGAATGCCTGGTGGTCCTGGCCAGGCGATGCAGTTCGGCAAAACCAAAGCTCGTTTTGCGATGGAAGCTGACACCGGCGTCAAATTTGATGATGTCGCCGGCGTCGCAGAAGCGAAGCAAGACCTTCAGGAAGTAGTCACCTTCTTGAAACAGCCTGAGCGCTTCACCTCAGTGGGTGCGCGCATCCCCAAAGGTGTGCTGTTGGTGGGCCCTCCCGGTACGGGCAAAACGCTTCTCGCCAAAGCTATTGCTGGTGAAGCAGGCGTTCCCTTCTTCTCCCTCTCCGGTTCGGAATTTGTGGAGATGTTTGTTGGTGTGGGTGCCAGCCGGGTGCGCGATTTGTTCAAACGCGCCAAGGAAAACAGCCCCTGCCTGATCTTCATCGACGAAATCGATGCAGTGGGTCGCCAACGGGGTGCTGGTATCGGCGGCGGTAACGATGAACGCGAGCAGACTCTCAACCAGCTGCTCACCGAGATGGACGGCTTTGAGGGCAACAGCGGCATCATTATTTTGGCGGCCACTAACCGTCCGGACGTTCTTGACTCGGCGCTGATGCGTCCCGGTCGTTTCGATCGCCAGGTGACTGTTGATGCACCTGATATCAAGGGACGCCTCTCCATTCTCGAGGTGCATGCCCGCAACAAAAAACTTGACCAGGATCTGACCCTGGAGAGCATTGCTCGCCGAACCCCTGGGTTCACTGGTGCAGACCTGGCCAATCTGCTCAATGAGGCAGCCATTCTCACGGCTCGCCGCCGCAAGGAGACGATTGGCCTGAGTGAAATCGACGATGCCGTCGATCGGATCATTGCTGGGATGGAAGGTCAGCCTCTGACAGATGGTCGTAGCAAGCGCCTGATCGCCTATCACGAAGTCGGTCATGCCCTGGTGGGAACCCTGGTGAAAGCCCACGATCCCGTCCAGAAAGTGACGTTGATCCCTCGTGGTCAAGCCCAGGGTCTGACCTGGTTCTCACCCGATGAGGAGCAGATGCTCGTCTCCAGGGCACAGCTCAAGGCTCGAATCATGGGTGCCTTGGGTGGCCGTGCGGCAGAGGATGTGGTGTTTGGTTATCAGGAAGTCACCACCGGTGCTGGTGGTGATATCCAACAGGTGGCCTCGATGGCACGTCAGATGGTGACCCGTTTCGGCATGTCTGATCTTGGCCCTGTGGCGCTTGAAGGTGGTGGGCAGGAAGTGTTTCTTGGCCGTGATTTGATGCAGCGCAGCGATGTCTCTGACTCGATTGCTAAGCAGATCGATGAACAGGTGCGTGACATGGTGAAGCGCTGCTACACAGAAACCGTTGAACTTGTTGCTCAACACCGTGAAGCCATGGATCACTTGGTTGAGCGTTTGATCGAAATTGAGACCATGGATGGTGATGAATTCCGGACTTTGGTCTCTGAATTCGCCACCATTCCCGATAAGGAACGCACTGTTGCTGTGCTCAATCCCTGAAATTCTCCAGGAAGTCTTTCATCGACTTCTAGAAGACCTGCCCTTGATGGGCAGGTTTTTTTATGCGCCTGGGAAACTGATGACAATAAAAAAACCCCGCCGAAGCGGGGTGAGGAAAACAGGGTTGACTGATTGATTAAACGGAATGAACAGGTCTGCGATCAATCACTGTGTCAATCAGTCCGTAGCTCACCGCTTCAGTGGGTGACATAAAGAAATCGCGATCGGTATCCACCTGAAGTTTCTCGAGGGGCTGACCACTACGCTCAGCAAGCTCACGATTAAGTTTGTCCTTCAAGAAGAGGATTTCGTCAGCTTGAATACGAATATCGCTGGCCTGACCGCTTGCACCACCAAGGGGCTGGTGGATCATGATGCGTGAGTGACGCAGGCTGCTTCGCTTGCCTTTTGTTCCTGCACAAAGCAGAAACGCACCCATGCTGGCGGCAAGACCGACACAGACAGTGTGCACGTCCGGCTTGATGTGCTGCATGGTGTCAAAGATGCCAAGACCGTCGTAAACCGAGCCACCTGGAGAGTTGATGTAGAGGTAGATGTCCTTTTCAGGATCCTCAGCTTCCAGGAACAACAGCTGAGCCACGATCCTGTTCGCAGATTCGCTGGTGACGGGCTCCCCCAGGAACACGATCCGCTCCCGGAGCAAACGGGAATAGATATCAAAGGCCCTTTCACCCCGGCCTGATTCTTCGATCACGATCGGGATCATGGTGCACCATTCTTGGGTCTCGCAATCCTAACGGCGGCTTCAGCGGCGCTAAGGTCTAATCCATATCTTTTTGGTGAAGCCACTTGGGTGAGCATCTGACCATTGCTGACAGCAAGCGCGCCTTCCACAGCGCTTTCCCCTACGTGATCCCTTCGCTGTATCGCCGAACAGCAGATGAGCTTCTCGTGGAGCTGCATTTGCTCAGCCATCAGAAACAGTTCAACGTCGACGCTTTGTTCGCAGTCGGGCTGCGTCAGGTGTTCGAGGCCTTCACCCGTGGATATCGACCCGAGGCCCATCTCGATTCCCTGTTCGCAGCCCTTTGCAGCTGCAACGGTTTTGACCCTGTTGCGCTCAAGCAGCTTGCCCTCGACAGCGAGAGTGCTGTGCAGGGTCACTCCTTTGAAGATGTGCAGCAATGGCTGCGGGATAAAGGAGAAGGTGCTCCAGAGGCAATCACCAAGGTTCTGAAGCGGGCGGATCATGCCAATTTCCACTACTCCCGTTTGATGGCCGTTGGCCTTCTCACGCTGCTGGCCAAGGCCCAAGGAGAGGATGGCTCGGATCCCTCAGAACTCGCCAAGTTGGCCCATGAACTGAGTGAACCCCTGGGCCTAACCAAAGAGAGGGTGCAAAAAGACCTAGGGATCTACACAGGCAATCTCGAGCGCATGGCTCAGGCCGTTGAGCTTATGGAAGAAACCCTCGCCGCCGAGCGCCGCAAGCGCGAACGCCAGAACGAAACATCCCCATCTCAGGATTCACCAGCAGCGACAAGCGCCAGCTGACCCCTGAGTTCCATCCAGTCAGAAGAGGTCGTCGTGGGCAAGCCTCCCAGCGAATTCAGCGTCAGCTGAAGACTGGGGGTTTGCCTCACCACCCTTGGCCACGTTCCACTGAGGAGCTTGCGTTCTAACAATTCACGGGGATTGACAGTCAGTGAAAGCGATAGGTCCTTGTCCTGACTCGCGTTTGGCCCAGTGAGGACCGTCGTTGAGGGCGGAAGGCCCAGGCCAACGCTGAGAGCCGAGTCTTGCGCCTGAGGAGCGATCCAAGCCCATCCCCCAACGACCTGGCTGGCATTGTCTTTGGGGTCAATCCAGCTGGTTGCTGCAGGCTGGGAAGCACGAAGACCCTGATCACGAAGACGCCCACTCAGCACTTTCAGACTGCGTTGGATCGCTTTGGAATTCCCGGGCAGCGAAACCTGCAGCTGCAATCCGGCCTGATAAGCGCCCTGAGGCTCAGCCAATAAACGCAGTCGGAAGGGAGACTTCAAAATCTGCTCCCGTTCAGACTGACCAAACCCGTACTGCTGCTCGAGCGGCTGCCGAATAATCTCTCGCGAGGCGAGAGCGTTGAGCAGCAGGCCTAAGTGACGACCTTGAACCCTGAGAAGGGACGAAGGTTGTTCGGAATTGGAGAGCTTTGCCATTGCGAAGCTTTCCATCAGGGGCAGATGGGCTGGAGCGGCTGCAAAGTCTCGGCGTCCAGCCCATCCGTGCCACTGCAGCGTCTCATCCCGCACGCGCAGCGAAAGACAGCCATACCGTGCTTGTTGAAGCAGAGGCGATAGTGCGCCACTCAAGCGTGCAAGCGCTTCCGGTTGCCAATACACAGCGGGCGAACTGTCCAGTTTGCGAATGCAGGCAGCTTGAAGGGGTGAAGGGGAACGTGAAACACCAGACGCCGATGCAAGCTGCTGAACCAGTTGTTGCTGATTCAAGGCATCTGCGCTGATCACCACAAGGCCATCCAATCGCCTTGCGGTCACACCCGAAGCGGGTTGATCAGGCCAAAGCCAGGCAGGAATCACGAGGTACGCCTGACCGTCCCCACTCCATGCCTGCCACCAGAGAGCACGTCCAAGACGCTTCCAAAGAGATGACGCGGGCTTGATTCCGAGCCGACGATTCCAGAGCTGAGGTGGGGCCTGAGACGGATCGCCCTGGAAGGCCTGAACAAGTGGCATCCCCGCCGCAAGCTTGGCCAAACCAACCTTGCGGGAATCCCCGATGGACGATCGGTCGGCTAGCAAGCCAACGACCGCACAGAACAAAAGGACCGTCAAGCCGACGGAAGTCGACGGTGACGATCTCCACGGGCTCAAAACCGTGCTCGTCAGCGCTTTCCTGATCCCTTGCGACGACGACGGTCTCGCCATTCGATTGTCGAGAGATAAATCACTGCACCACTGACAAACACCAGCAGCGAAGCAGCAACGATGGCCAGCCCTTGGTTCAGGGCTGGCGTTTGCAATGCCTCAGTCAAGACCTCAGAAGTTGAGGGTTCCGTCGCCGTTGCGGCCCCAAACGACCATTGCGATCGAGAAGCTGAACATGGCTGCCAGGGAAGCCCAGGCGAAGGTGAACAGCATGGAGGCGATCAGCAGGTGGGAGCACTTTAACTAAGCTCTTGGGCCATATCGCCAGAACTGTTGATTCTCATGACAGGGTCTTCTGGAGGCCAATCCACCCTTCTCGAGCGAACACGCACCACCCAGGGATATCCGCAAGCACGGGTGATCGTGTTGAACGATGACGTCAACACCTTCCAACACGTGGTCGACTGCCTCTGCAAGATCATTCCCGGCATGGGGACTGAACGGGCATGGACTCTCGCCCACCAGGTGGACGGTCAAGGCTCTGCTGAGGTCTGGTGCGGCCCCCTGGAGCAAGCGGAGCTTTACCACCAACAGCTCAGCGCCGAAGGACTAACCATGGCCCCGATCGAGCGCTGCTAGGAGCACAACGTCCAGCTTGCTGCGAATCAGTCGCTATAAACTCCACCAACCCGCTCAAGCTTTGGTGCCGGCTTTCAAAAAGGGATTGAAGATCGCCGCGATCCTTGCCCTTTTCGTCCTGGCTGTCATCGCACTTCAGCGCTATGGCATCGAACCGCTGAGAGCAGCGGTGGAAGGCATGGGGTTCTGGGCTCCGTTTGGGATTTTCCTGTTGCGCGGAGTCAGCATCATCCTGCCGGCACTCCCAAGCTCGATTTACTCCCTGCTTGCTGGCTCGCTGCTGGGCTTCAAAACCGGCTATCTCACCATCGTCTTATCCGACCTGGTGTTCTGCAGCAGTGCTTTCCTGATTGCACGCACCTGGGGGCGCGGACCGGTGAGCCGACTGGTGGGTCAACGAGCCATGGAACGCATCGATGGATTCAGCAAAAATCAGCTCGAAGGCAACTTCTTCCTGATGACCGGGCTTTTGATGACCGGTTTGTTCGACTTTTTGAGCTACGCCATTGGCATCAGCCGCACCCGTTGGCGGGTGTTTGCTCCGGCACTGTTGATCAGTGTTTTAGTGAGTGATTCGATCCTCGTGACCGTTGGTGCAGAAGCTGCCAATGGTGTGGATGGGTCAAAAAGCGCAGGTTTGCCCCTCGGCTTGGCCCTTCTCGCCATGTTTGGTCTGGCAGTCTTCACTGGCCTGATGAAAAAACGCTCCCAGGAAGCCACAGCGGATTAGAGGATCAAGCGGCAGGGACGCGGCTTGAGCTGGTCAGACAAAGCCAGACCGACAGGCGCAAGCACTGCGTATCCCTGTTGAGGACGTAACGCAGCACCCTGCCTGGTGAAAATGCCAAGCCACGCACTTCAGGCCCGTGCAACTCCGTGGTGAGCACGCACGCCTCTGGTCCACAACGTTGATGCAAGGGCGCAGCCACCAACGCCCGAAGTGTGTCCACGGATTTGAGCATCACCGGCCACAGACCTCTCTCTGTGTCGTAGCCACAGTCGCTAAGTTCAGCCAACTGCTGATTGAAACGTCACCGTGGGACGCCTGGTCATTACCCACAGCACCTACGTGGAGGGTTTGATCCCATGGCTGAAAGCTCTTGCTGGCGATGAGGCGATTCAAACGATCACACCGGGGGTGATCGCAAGGGTTCGAGGGCGCTCCCCAGGCCTGAAGCTGCGCCTGTCGACGCCAATGCGCGGAGGGTTCAAGCTGATGGCGCGGCGGGGTTCGACCGTGCAGGAGGTGTTTGTGGTCACCAGCCTCGCTGCAGAAGAGCTTGAACAACGCATTGAGGCCTGCAAACCCTTAGCAACCGCACAAAGGCGCGCGCTCAAAGCCTGAGGAAGACTAATCAAAAGGATCAAACAAGACAGCGCCACATGAATCACTGACAGATCATCTTGATCTCGACTTCGCCAATACTTCCCGGCTTCACCGCTTGCCAGAAGCGACTATTCAGCGGGCGCACTCTCCAAAGGCTGCAATCAGCAATTTGCTTGAAGACTGAATCGACGTGGGAGGCCGTTCCCAAAAACCTCCGATAGCGACCAGAAAACTCAAGCGGCTTTACATAGTAAGTATTTCCACTGGTGTTGGTCCCCACCGTCTGCCACTGATTCATGGCCCAAGCAGGCTTTGCAGCAAACAGCAAAGGTGTGGCAAGAGCTGCCATTGCGATGACACGGGAGAGCTTCATTGGATTGATTTGGAGCGGGAATTCTTGTCCTGTCCCCACACCATCGCCGTGATCAGCACACGCTTCATTGACCTGGCTCAACGCCAGCTGTGATCTTGGTCACAGGTGCATGCAGGCAATAAAAAACCCCGCTCGTGGCGAGGCTGCTGATCAGATGGCATCAATGCCAACGGTTTGAACCTGGGCCGACATCAGGCTCGGAGATAAAGCGGTGAAGAGTCGGGGGCTTAGGACGAGATGTACCAACATCAGGTTCAGAAATGAAGCCATGGAGTTTTGGACGCTGTTGGCGGTAGTCGACTTTGAAGCACCCAAACTTCCAGCCTCCGCTGATTGCTTGCAGTTGATCGAGAGTGAGTTCGTTTGTGGTCATTTGATTGAGTGATGTGGTGGAGGAATAGTGATCCTCCGATGCACACACCATCACTCGAACCCACGTGTGATTCATTAATGTCAAACAAAAGAAGCTGTGATCTTGGTCACCCGCCTCAGGAGTCCAACCGACTTCCTTCTGCCAAGCGGTGCCCAGTGCTGACACCGCTTGGTCAGGTGCTCACCTTGCTGAAGCTGCCTTGAGAGTGGAAAGGGTGGACCACCATGCCGTGCGAGCCCCAGTGATCGACCTGGAAGAACCAGAAGGGGCAACAAAAGTGGGGATTCGTTTCCGGCTACAAGGCCGGTTTACGGCACCGACACGGCAGTCACCCCAAGTCGATAGAGAGTCAGATCAGAGCACTAGAAAAGGCCGTCACCAACACAGCAGTCCTCCCCAAATTTTAGGGCAGGGGCCAGATGGAGCGCACCTTCTCGAGCGCTTCCATCGCCTCGTTTCTTCGGGTCTCTGCGTCACTGCCAGACAGCAGCACCGTGACATGGCCCAGCTTGCGCCCCTCACTCTCTCCCTGCTTGTCATACCAGTGCAAGTGCAGGGAAGGATCGGCCTCGAGAGCCGCCAGTCGCTGTGCAAGCGGAGCTGCCTGATCGACCGCTAACCCAAGCAAATTCACCATGAGAGCACCGGGCACCTTCAGCTCTGGATCGGGCACCTGCAACCCTGCAGCGATACAGAGCTGCTGATCGAACTGGCTGCTGTTGCAGGCCTCAATCGAAAAGTGGCCGGAATTATGCGTGCGCGGAGCGATTTCGTTCACCAACAGGCCCTTGGATCCGTAGAACATCTCAATCGCCAGCACCCCCACGTAATCGAGCTTGGTGAGCAAGGAGGCGGCAATGTTGTAAGCCGTGGCTTCCACCAATTGCTCCACCGCGGCTGGGGCCAGTACCCAATCGCACACCTGATCCGATTGCTGGGTCTCCACGAGAGGCATTGCCCTCACCCTTCCGGACTGGTCGCGGCTCACCACAAGTGCCAGTTCCTTCTCGTAGTCAACCCAGGCCTCAAGCAGCCAATTCTCACCATCCACCGAGCGCAGGAGTTCGGCCAGCGCAGCAACAGATCGGATCACCTGAGTGCCTTTGCCGTCGTATCCACCGGTCGCAGCCTTGGCCATCACCGGGAATGACCATCCTTTGGGTAAAGCCGGGGTTCCAGGGTCAATTTCTTTCAGTTCCACCCATGCCGGACTGGGAATGGCCAACTCATCCAGCAAAAGGCGCTGATGCAGCTTGTTGACCAGGGGCTGCAGGCTCGAGAGAGAAGGCCGAAAGCGGGCCCCTTTGCGCTCCAGTGCCGACAGCGAATCAATGCTGACCCACTCATTTTCAAAGGTGATCCCGCCACACCGTCCAAGAAACTCCTTCGTGGCCTGCGCATCCACGGGATCCGCTTGCACCAGCTCATCGGCCAATCGGGCCGCGGGGTCAGAGGACGATGCACACTGAACAATCACCGCAACACCCCGTTCACGGGCCGCTTCCACCAGCATGCGGGCCAGCTGACCGCCTCCCACCACTCCAATGCGTGGGCTTCCGTTCTCAGCGATGGTGCTGGTCATGGAGAAGAGCGGAACAAGAGGGAAATCAGATCAATCCTCTCTCGCCGGCAAACAGCAGGCGGAACAAGGTGAGGATCATCACCAAAAGGAAGAGTGCCAGACCAACGGTGCAGGCATAACTGATCTCCAGCTCAGCAAAGGCTTGGTCATAGACGTAATAAACGAGAGTACGGGTGGAATCCGCTGGCCCACCTTGGGTCATCAGAAACACCTCCTCAAACACCTTCGTCGCTGCAATGGCTGAAATCACTGACACCAGGGTGATGTAAGGACGAAGCAGCGGAAGGGTGATATCGAGATGCTTGCGCCAGCCTTCACTGCCATCCAGTTCCGCTGCTTCATACAGCTCCTGAGGGATCCCTTGAAGCCCCGCAAGAAAAATCACCATGTAGTAGCCAAGGCCCTTCCAAAGGGTCACCAACATCACCGAAGGAAGTGCCAGCAATGGATTGGTCAGAAAACCAATTGGCGCAAAAGCATCACCCAGCAATGCCACAAGCCAGCCATTGATCAATCCGTTCTCGGCGTAAAGCCAGCGGAAGGCAATCGCTGCCACGACGATCGAAACGAGCACAGGTGTGTAAAAACCTGCACGTAGCCAATGCATCCCAGGAAGGGCGCGATTCACCAAGACAGCAAGCGCCAGTGATCCGAGCACAATCGGAGGGACAATGCCCACTAGGTAAAGCAGCGTGGTGCTGAGGACCCGATAAAACATCGGATCCATGCTCAGACGTTGCAGGTTGGCCAGTCCCACAAACCGCAGCGGTTCCGACACGTCGAGCCCCGTCTGGGTAAAGGTCATCACCAGGGCCATCAACGCCGGCACCAACACCGACACGCTGAGAAGAATCAACGCCGGGGTCAGAAACGCCCACGCAGTGATGGTCTGCCGCGATCGAGCTTGATTCGCCTGATGGGCCATGCCCTTGTGCATGCTTCGCGGAGATTAGGCGGATCCGACCATCCGGGCGGCAGAGTGGTTCGACTGCCCGCACGCCTCTCGGCGTTGCCAATCGCCCGATGCAACGGATCCCCGTCAAGCTCGCGTCAAACCCTTACGACGTCGTGATCGGCAGCGGGGGCTTAAAGAACCTAGGTCAGGAAATTCTGAACAGCGGGATGAGCGCACCCCGCAAGGTTCTGGTCGTGAGCAATCCAGATGTGGCCGGGCCCTACGGCGCCACAGTGCTCGAGAGTCTGCGCAAGAGTGGGTTTGATGCCGACTCCTTGGTGATCGAGGCCGGCGAAGACCAAAAGCACCTAGGCACGATCAGTCAGATCCACGACGCAGCCCATCGTCTGCGCCTTGAGCGTGGGTCTCTGATGCTGGCACTCGGTGGTGGTGTTGTCGGTGACATGACCGGATTCGCTGCGGCCACCTGGTTGAGGGGGATCGCCGTGGTGCAGGTTCCGACAACACTGCTCGCCATGGTGGACGCCGCCATCGGCGGCAAGACAGGGGTCAACCACCCGGGCGGCAAAAACCTCATCGGTGCCTTCCACCAGCCGAAACTCGTGCTGATCGATCCCGACACGTTGAACACCCTTCCGGATCGTGAATTCCGCGCCGGGATGGCCGAGGTGATCAAGTACGGGGTGATTGGCGATCCGGGCCTGTTTGATCTGCTTGAACGCTGTGATCGGTTGAGTGAGGCATCGGCCTTACCAGAAGGCGTTTTGCAAACGATCCTGGAGCGTTCAGCTCAAGCCAAGGCCAACGTGGTGGCCGCCGATGAACGGGAAGGCGGACAGCGCGCCATCCTCAATTACGGACACACCTTTGGGCACGTCGTCGAAAACCTCACGGGATACGGCACCTGGCTGCACGGCGAAGCAGTGGCCATCGGAATGGTGGCTGTGGGTGAGTTGGCAGCTCAGAGAGGGAACTGGAGCCGTGAGCAGGCAGAGCGCCAACGCCGACTGATTCAGAAATGCGGCTTGCCCACCGTCTGGCCTCCGCTCGACCCCGCAGCTGTGCTCGAGACCCTTCAAGGCGACAAGAAAGTGCAGGACGGCACCGTGCGTTTTGTCGTTCCAGACGCCATTGGCGCCGTGAGCATTCGCTCGGATGTGAGCACCGACGAGGTGAAAGCCTGCCTGGCAGCGCTCAGCTGAAGCCCTTCGGTGCCTCAAGACAACGGCTGATCACTGAGCTTTGCCGCAGCTCCTCGTCAGCGCGAGAAAGAGCAATCCAGCGAAATTCACCCAAGCCTGCTGGGTCCACTAAACGCAACAGCGCCTCTCTACGTTGCAGGGCCTGGGGGAGCTCCGAAGCCGGAAGCTGCTGAAGATTGTGGAGCCGTTCTCCGAGGCCCAGGGCCAGCAGAGCTTCTCCTTGTCGGCACTGTCCAAGTAGCGACCATCCCTGATCGCGCGCCTGAGCCAAGAGGGTGTCGATGCAGAGATGGGCCGTGAGATCCCTGCGTCCCGCATC
>CAXQPR010000058.1:0-13053 GCA_964225855.1 Salipiger bermudensis
TAGAGCCTTGCAGGGCCCTCTCAATCAGCCAGGGCAAAAGTCTGGATTGCTAAATCGTTGACTACCTTGCACGTAACAGCAGCATGTGTCCTGTGTTTATGAGTGCCGACCGTTGCTATGAGTGGTGGAAGGACCGGTACCAGCTATGCCCAAAGAGCAACTCAAGGCGTTCCTTGAGAAGGTCAAAGGAGACGCCAGTCTTCAGGAGAAGCTTAAAGCAACTGGCAATTTTGATGCCGTTGTTGCGATTGCGAATGAAGAGGGCTTTGTGATTACTGCTGATAATTTGCAGCAAGCTCAATCAGAACTTTCTGAACAAGAGCTGGAAAGCGTCACAGGCGGTACATTTGCAACTACTGCATGGGTTCTGACTGTGGTTGTTAAATAACACCAAGTGCTGAGAAGAGCTGGCTTTTTTGCTATCTGACAACGCCGTAGACCGTTGCTATGACTGCTGAAGATACCTGGCTAGCGATGTCAGAAGAGCAGCTCAAGCCTTTCCTGGAAGCTGTCAAGGCTGATGCGGGGCTTCAGGAAAAGCTCAACTCAGCGACCGATGCTGATGCTGATGCTGTTGTGGCGATTGCTAAGGCAGCGGGTTTTGTGATTTCCGCCGATAATCTCAAGGAGGATCAGGTAGAACTTTCAGACGTAGAGCTGGAAGGCGTGACTGGTGGAGGAAAATATCGATACGCATCAGACGGAATGATGTGATTTTATTTCCTCAGTCAAGCTAACAAGTTTGCAAATCAGCATCCAATATCTGGCGCATCTCTCGCATTTAGCAGGCTTTTTATTGCCATCTGACAACGCCGCAGACCGTTGCTATGACTGCTGAAGATGTCTAGCTAGCGATGTCAGAAGAGCAACTCAAGGCGTTTCTTGAAGCCGTCAAGGCTGATGCAGGTCTTCAAGAGAAGTTAAAGGCAGCAAAAGATGTGAGTGCTGTGGTGGAGATTGCCAAGGCAGCGGGCTTTATGATTTCTGCTGATGAGTTGAAGAAATCTTTGCCTGAGATTTCGGAAGAGGAGCTGGAAGGCGTGGCTGGTGGTCGTGGCTTTACTGTCAGCACCAATTGTCAATTGTGCGCATCCGCAAAGGGCCCCTGTGACCAAGATCACAACCGGTATTGACCTGGGTCAATGAAGCGGGTGGCAATCACGGCGATGGTGTGTAAGTCGGAGGGAGACCTCCACCACACCTCACACAATACAGAGCAATGATCAACACCGAACTCACCCTCGATCAATTGCAGGTCGTCGCTGGTAGTGGTCGAGCAGAGCGTCAAGCTGCTCGTGCAGAAAGACGGGAAGCACGTCGAGAAGCAAGGCACTTTCGACAAGAGCGCAGGAATGGAATTTTCTGCAATCTTTGGCAACGTCCACATCCTGATGACTGCCCGTACAGCAGTAACCCCAGTGGGGGAGTCGTACTAGAGGAAAATCAATAAAAGCTTTCAGCCCCGTCACGAGCGGGGGTTTTTTATTGCCTGCTGTCCCCGCTTCCGACCGTTGCTATGACTGCTGCTGAGGCACAGCACGCCATGTCCGAAGAGCAACTCAAAGCCTTCCTGGAGAAGGTCAAAGCAGACACCAGCCTTCAGGAACAGCTCAAGGCAGAAGGAGCTGACCCGATTGCTATTGCTAAGGCTGCTGGCCATGCACTCACACAACAGGATCTTTTGCGCCATGCCTCTGAACTGTCAGATGAAGAACTTGAAGGCGTAGCTGGTGGTACTTTTACTTTACCCACACCAGTCTTGGCTCCAATACTTTTGCTAAAGTAGCACTGCACCAATAAGATCCCTTTCGCAGGAAAGCCTCCGTCAACACATGGGCTTTTCACTTCTTCATTCTCGCCAATAAGCTCATCAATCAGCCCCCGATATCTAGCACAACAGCCCGCATTTAGCGGGCATTTTGATTAGATAGTGGGCTCGGTGGTGCATCCGCACACGACCCCTGTGACCAAGATCACAGCAATCGTTGAACCAAGTCAATGCTGCGGGTGCTGATGTTTGTTCAGTGAAGACCGACCAAACACTGTGACATTCCCAGTCGGCTGAATGGTGGTCCTCGTTCAACGAGAAGGTGGTTTAGGGCTAGGTGATGGAGCTTGGTCAGTAGGAGCGTCTATCCGTTGCAAGCGCTTCTGGCAGAAGGGGTTGGGCTGGGCTCCAGGGGTGGGTTGCAGTATTGCTGGCTCAGCAGTCGCTGCTTTTCTTGCCGAACCTTTTGGAGGGCAATCTGCAGCTCAATTTCAGTGTTCTCTAGGTGAGCAATGAGCAAAGAAGAGCTTTGTTGAAGTGCCAAGATTTACCTCTCATGTATTGATGCGGCATGCATCTGATTTGGAGAATTCTGGATCAGCAGCGCATAGTCGCTGCAGGAGCAGGGATCTATCGAAATCAGAAAGCGAACCATCAACAGCCCATTTCAGGCACGTCCTGCCAAGGCAAGTGTTGTCAGATCTATTTCTAGAGATCAGGGTCATCGCCCCTCCCTTTTTGTGAATACAGCTTCTAATGGATCTTTCGTAACCGATACCCCCATATGAGGACGCTTGCTTTTGATATGCGCTGACATGAGGAAGCATCGGCCGGACCGTAAAGACCGATACTTCCTGCAGGGAACGGACGTCTGCTTCGGCTCCCTACGCATGCAGTCAACAGCAATCGGCCTGGGATTGACACCCCAATTTGGTGACATGAGGAAGCACCGACCCTTGGGGTAAAGGTGGTGCTTCCTGTAGGAATGGCCGTGCTTTCCAACTCCTACCCAAGCACTCAACGATCAACAAACAAAAAACGAAACCCCAGTATGGGGACAAGCAAAGAGGAAATTTCTCTTGTTACGGGACAAAAAAGCATCGGCTCGAGGAGGGCCGATGCTCTCTTCCGATGTTCGACAGATCCAATTAACTCCTAGCCGGACAGACGCCGATACCCCCACCTGGGAACAATGCAAGGACCATTGCGGCGACAATCGCAAAGCCGGAGGATGAACGAAGGCTGGCATCCGCTGAACCCTTTCCGAAACCTGTTAACCATTCGTCCAACTTCGCTCTAGTAATGGGGAACTCAAAAATCTGAAGGGTGCCTGCATCTGCATGACCTGTCAGCACTTCAGCTAGGGCGTAGCTCGTCATTGCCACACCCTGCTGGCTTGCGCTTTCAGAGAGCGTCGGCTGCCTCAGGGAGAGCACCTAACCAAGCGATGCAGGCATTGGGTCAGCGTGATCGAACACGAAGGGAGAGGGTCTGTCACTGCCGGGTGATGACACCACGGAACCTTGCTCGATGCCTTGTTGTTTGCGTTGTTGTGTGCCGTCACAACGCACCCTCAGACCCTTTGCAAGCACTGGGTTCCGAGGCCCTCACGCCACCGGAAAGCGATGGCGGCTTGGGAGGGGGCGCAATAGAGCAGGTGATAGACGCGCGGCGGCATTGCCCTACGGATCGGGCGGAGCGCTCAGCTTGCCGGCTTGTACCGCGTGTGCGCGAGGTTGGTGGCGTAGAGACGACCGGCTGCGTGGGCTTCCCGAAGGGACTGGAAGTTGCCCACGAAGTCGTAGTCCGCACCGTTCAAGGTGGCTGCAACAGAAAACAGGCGCCGGGAGACCTGGGTGACGGTCCAGGAGAGGTGGCAAGCCGGTGCTTTAGACGGATTGCTCACGGTCAGATCTCCTGAAGTGTCTTCAAAGTCTGACAATCCCTCCAGGGAGTGGGATCAGGCTTATTCCTTCTTCATCAGCGGCTGAGCTGGATCCGTCGCTGGTTGGGTGTTTTTCCCGTTTGGCTTTGAGCTGTCTGCTCTGATTGCCCTTACATTCTCCCTGGGCAGGTTGATCAATGCTGCATGGTGGCCGCGTCTGGATCGAATGAACTGTTTTCTGTTGCGGTCGCGGAGGCCGAGCGTTGGTTAAGGAGTCCTGACCATCAGCAGGTGATGCGGGTCCAGCTTCCGCGGGAAGGAGACACCTCGTCATTGGCGCTGATGGAGGTTCGATCCGTGATGGGCGGATTGCCAATGCTGCGGTGGTTGACCCGACAGGCCGCCATCAGCACCTGGACCGGTTGCCGCCAGAACGGTTGGAGCCGCTGCCATCCCCAATGGTGAGCGAGCAGCATGGGCTGATTCCCGTCGCCCTGGTGTCGTGAGTCCTTCTGCCCGCGACAGGCTGCAGCGCATCCGCCGTGAGGATGCCCTCGAGGAGATGGACCGCACCTTTGTGCTCGAGGCGTTCACCCGTCGGGAACGCGTCTGCATCAGCAAGCGCCATGGCGTCTGGGATTGGGATCAGGACGGAATTCCGGCGTGGTTACTGCCGGTGTTGCAGGACGCCGGTCTCTTGCCTTGAGTCGAGCCGATTGGTGTCGCGGTGACTCGCCTGTGTTTGCGAGGCTGGTGGAAGTACTGACCGGTCCATGGGAGCGAAGGGAACAACTGCCTGGGCACGTCTTGGTTGTCATCTCCATGAGACGCGGTTGCTCGGCAGCATCCAGAGCACGCTGTATTGGGATCAGAACACCCGCATGCCTGCGGCTGGTGCCTCCTGGAGAGGCGAGCAACTCACTCTCCTGGCTCGTCAGTTGCATCAGCGCCAGAGTTCATCGGATTACGCCGCTCTGTTGGCTGAGGCTCGCTCCGACTGGGAGGTTGAAGCGCGTAATGGCTCGCTGAACGAGCACGAGCGCCAGGAGCGTGGCCGCAATCTGGAGCTGCTCGAGCTCGATCTGCGTCGACAGCAACGCCAGGACCCCGAGCTGGTGGCAGCCCTGGCTACGGCCAAAGCTGAGGGGTATGACCTTTGGCAGCAGGCCCGTTCCGCCAGCGACTTCTCTTTATTTGCTCCCGCCCTGCGTCAACTGATCAAGTTGCGGCAGGAACAGGCGCGCCAGCTTGATGAGCCGCGGGGCTGCTGGGAGACCCTCGCTCAACCGTTTGAGCCGGATCTATGCCTCGAGCGTCTGCTCGAGTTGTTTGCTCCTCTGCGCCGCCGCTTGCCGGAGCTGCTGCTTCAGGTGCAGGCAGAACCCCGGCCCCGGCAGCTCGGGTGGGATCTCACATCGGAGCAGCAACAGCGTCTCTGTAATCAGCTGCTCGAGGAGTGGCGGCGTGACCCGGCCATCAGTTGTGTGGCGGAGTCACCGCATCCCTTCTCCATCACCCTGGGGCCTCGCGATTTCCGCCTCACCACGCGCGTGGTCGCGGGTCAGCCCCTTTCCTGCTTCCTGGCCACCGCCCATGAATGGGGACATTCCCTCTATGAGCAGGGGTTGCCGACTGCGAGCCACCAGTGGTTTGCCTGGCCCCTGGGCCAGGCCACGTCGATGGCGGTGCATGAAAGCCAGTCGCTGTTTTGGGAAAACAGGGTGGCCCGCAGTGCGCCATTCGCGGAGCGATGGTGGCAGCGCTTCCGCAGCGAAGGTGCTCCCCTCGACTCCGCTGATCACCTCTGGCGGGCGATGAATCCGGTTGCCCCAGGAACCAATCGAGTGGAGTCCGATGAGCTCAGCTATGGCCTGCACATCATGATTCGCACCGATCTGGAATTGGCCTTGCTGGAGCAGGGACTTCCGGTGGAGGATCTGCCGATGGAGTGGAACCGGCGTTATCGCGAGCTTTTAGGAGTCAGCCCGGCGAATGATGCGGAGGGTTGTCTCCAGGATGTGCACTGGAGCGAGGGTCTGTTTGGCTATTTCCCCTCGTATCTGCTGGGGCATCTGGTCAGTGCCCAACTCAGTGAGGCGATGACCGCCGCCATTGGGGCTCCTGAAGAGCATGTCGCCCGTGGTGATGTGATGCCGCTGTTGGCTTGGCTGCGGGAGCATGTCCATCCCGTGGGGCGAGCCCTCAATGCCGAAGGTTTGGTGCAGCAGGTGAGTGGTCAGCCCCTCTCCGGCGCACCCTTTTTGGCTTACCTGGAGCGCAAACTGGAGTCTTTAGGAGTGGCAGCGTGAGAGGTCTTGCGCTGTCTCTGTCATTCCCACGGTTGGAGGTGTGCTGATGGATTCAATTCAAAAAGGTCTGGAACAATCCTTCGAAAGTGAGCGACTGACGCGCTGGATTCGCGACTGCCAGGAGATTGAGGAGCTGCGGGAGGCGGCATTGGCCCTGGTGCAGCAGTTGGATCAACAAAAATCAGCTCGTGCCTGGTTGGCCGCTCGAGCCTCCGATTCGGAGAATGCCAAGCTCAACATTCTCGCTGAGCTGATTAAACGCACGGGCCAGCAGGGTGATGCCTCAGATGCACCAACTGAAGAAAAAGACCAGGATCCGGTGTAGTTCTCGAGCTTCTGTTTAGAGCTTTTGGCGGCAGATCCACTCCACTTTGTCTGCTGTATCCGCCCTGCCTGAATAGTCAGCCCACTCACCGTTCGCATTGCGACGTTCGAGTCGCCCTTCCTTGCAGATGGCACGCATCACAAGCGGCCTGAGAACCCACCCCGCATCAGGACTCCGCTTCAGCAGCAGTAAGCCATCAAAAACCACAGAGTCCTGCTTGGGCTGGAGGTTGCTGAGGTATTCCGCGGCCTGGGTGGTGGCGTTTTCCATCGCCCCGAAAAAGATCCAGTTGGTTGAGCTGATCAAGCCTTGACTCTGCAGGGTTTCGCGCACCTGCTGCCACTGCTTGGGTTCAGCGGGGGGCTGCCATGGAGCCCCGAATGCAGGCATGGCGATGGCTGTCATGGCGAATGTTCGAAGGGCAAGGCGTGCGAACAGAGATGGTTTCAAGGAAGGGCGAGAAGGGCAGAGAACTCTGAAAAAGCCGAGGGCCTTGGCGTGTTTTGCAGAAGGTCCCGGGCTCACAGGCATTGATCTTCACCCTAGTCAGACTGTTGCCAGCGAACTGAAGCGCAGATGGCTGATCCCAACGATCCAGGCATGGACTCTTCAGAGCCCACGGTTGAGTTCACCTTGAATGGTGGTGGGTTACGGCTGCTGCTTGATGCGGTGAGCTTTCGACTTGAACGTTGGAGTGGTGGTGACCCTGGTGAGCAGGTGGATCTTCAACGCATGCAGACGCTGCTGAAGGCTGCGATCCTGGAGATCACCTTTGGTGAAACAGGCCAGCGGTGATGCCTTGGCCGGCAGGCAGACTGAGCCAGTTCAGATCAGGTCAGGGATGGATCACAACGAGGCAGGGGAGTTGGTGCAGCAGATTGCGGATGCCATGGAGCAGGCCGCGGCTTCTCTGACGCCTGATGTGATTCGTTCGGCGAAGCAGACGGAGATTGGCGCACAACAGCTCCAGCGCATGGAGGATGCCATCGGCACGATTGGGAAGGCGCTGATCCTGACCGATTTCAAACTGGATCAGGGCAAAGATCTCGACAAACTCAAGGGGTTTCGTTCACAGCAGTCGTAACGCAAACTGCATTGAGCTTTTGTGTCTTTGGGATGTCGGACCACACTGAACAATCGCTTTCAGCACGCGAAATGGTGCGGGCCCATGCCTACCCGGTGTTGGCGCTGGTGAGCAGCCTCAGTCTGGTGTCAATCGCCTTGCTGCAGATTCCCACCGCCGTCAAAGACCATCGCTACAACCGCTGCATTGATCACCAGGTGCAACTGCGCAGCACGGTGCTCAAGGATCAGGAAGGTCCGGGGCGATTGGTCTATCTCAAAGCAGTCGAACACTGCGAGGGGCGCTGAGCGCTCGGTCCGCATGCATCGCTTCGCATGCGGTTGGGGTTTGCTGTTGCCGGAGGCCTTCACCGAGCGCGTTCTTTTTTTGCGAGAAGTCGGCGCTGCTGTCAACGTGGACGTAATCGTGCGAGTGGAGGGTGGTGGCAGGAGGGCACCGTCGGCGTCGATGGTTTGTACTGGGCGTAGTGCTCGCCCTGGTGGTGTCCCTGCTGGTGTCCATGTTGCGGGCTCCGGCGCCTCCACAGCCCGATTTGGTGATTGATCAGCAGGAGCAGATCAGTTGGCCTACCGGGCTGCAGACGGAGATCAACAACGCCGGTGAATCTCAGCCACGTCTGAAGGTGGGTGCCTATGTCACCAACATCAGCAACTTTGATCTTCTCGATGATCAATTTTCGATTGAGTTGTTGCTTTGGACTCTCTGGGATGGTGCAGCAGAGGCCAATCCCAGTGACCATCTGATCCTGCTCAACGGCATCTATGACGGCGATATCCAACGCTTTCAGAGGGTGCGAGAGGAGCAGCGACCGGAGGGGGCCTGGATCCTCTACCGGGTGCGTTCTGCTGTGGTGAAGCGCTGGCAGCTGCAGCGCTATCCCTTTGATGATCAGATCCTCCATTTGCAATTCGGTTTCGATGACCCTCTCGAGACCGTGAAGCTGGATGTGGTGCAGCATCAGCCGTTTGTGGTCAGCCCGGGATTGCTGCTCTCGGGCTGGTTGTTGAAGGAGCCGAGTGCCTATGCCAGCAGCCTCAGCCTGATCAGTGATCTGGGGATTCCCCCAGCCCAGGGGGTGACCGTTCGCCGTCAACCCACCGTGTCTTTCGATCTGCCGATTCAGCGGCGCAGCCTGCTGTTTGTGGCTCCCGATTTTTTGGGCTACATGCTCGCGGTTGGACTCTGTTGCATGAGTCTGATGATCACCCGTAGCCGTGATGATCTGATCCTTGCCGCGGTGGTGTCGGCGGGGGGGAACTACGTCTTTATTGCTGGCAAATTGCCGGTCACCGCGATGACTGGTTTCATCGGCAACCTTCAGCTGATCGTCTTTCTCGGAATCCTCTACGTGGTGGCCGCTGACGAGATCATTGATCACCATCTCAGCAGCTATACGCCGCGGATCTCCAATCTGTTGCGGGTGGTTTTGCTCCCCAGTTATCTGGCGATCACGTTGCTGGGCGTCGCCTGGATCATTCCCTGAGGCCTGGGATCATGCCTGTCAATCGCCTGTCACCACGGTCGAAGCAAGGGGCTAAGGCCCTCGCTACCACCTTGGTCAGCATTCTGATTTTGTTGCTGGGTGGTCTGCTGGTGCAGCCTCGCCTTGGTCAGCGGCGCTTATTCATCGATGATCGCCATGTCTTGACGCCGGTGGAGGTGGAGGCCTTACCCGCTGGCACCTTGCCCGTGGTTTTGGATCGCCGTCTCGGTCAGACCGAAACGAGCTTTGCCTACCGCTTGCTTCAGTTGGTGATGGAGCGCAGCGGTGAGCCATACGCCATCGGTTTCAGCAGCGAGGTCTTCCCGCAAGACGAAGTGATGAATGCCCTTGCATCAGGGCTCCAGAAGGGGGATCACAATTCGACCGGAATCACCGTCGGGGCCTATGGCGCTGGGGTGCAGCTCAACCGTCGCCTGCGCCCTATTCGCATTCCTATTTCCGGTGGTTTGCTGGGTCTGCGGGCCGGCTGGACCAATGCCAGTCAGCAGCCATTGCTGGCGGAGGTTGGTGATCTGGAGGACTTGCGTCAGCTGTTGTTGATTCAGGGCCTGGGCTGGAGTGATGTGGAGATCCTGGATGCGGCAGGGCTCCGCACCTACACCACAGCGCCGCAATACCTGTTTCGTCTGGTGGAGAACCAGCGGGTTCAGTTGTTTCCCAGGGGGATTGCGGAGTTGGAAGGGGAATCGCAGGAGGTGCATCGTTCCGGCAGGGAGATCGTGCTGGATCCGCATCTGTTGGTCACCTATCCCTTCGCGGGCTTCTTCTACGTGAGCCCTGCCAATCCAAGGCTGGCCAAGGCGATCGAGACCGGCTTTGAGCGGGCGATTGCGGATGGCTCGTATCAAGCCTTGTTGGAAGACGTGATCTTCACGCCCTGGCTGCAACGCCATCTCAAGCTTCGGGATCGCCAGGTGATCCATCTACGCAATCCCGAGGCCGCTCTGGCGCTCGCGGGCGTGGATCCACGCCATTGGATCGTGCCCTGGAAGGCATTGGATCAGAAGCAGATCACCCGTGGCAGCCAGCTTTGTGCGTTGCCACGTTTGCGTGAATTGTGTCACTGATGGTGTTCTGCTTTCCCTCGGGCAGCCGATGATTCCGTGAAGAATCTGCACGAAGGAGTGAAAAGTCTTCGGGATGCGCTGAGATGGCTTCAGCGAAAAGAGAAAGATGGCAGATCAATTCCCCCGCAGGCAGACTCTTAACACTGAAGCGGCTGACTTGAGTTGGCGGAGTGAAGACCAATCCCTCGTTGATCAAAACCTGGGGAAGATTCTGGAATCAGCCAGTTATCGCTTGGCTCATGCGGATGGGGCGCTGCTTGAGAGTGAAGAGATGCGTGGTGTTCGCATGCTTCTCGAAATTACCAAGCCTCAGCAGATTCTGGATGCTGAAGGAATCAGTTCCACCATCATTATTTTTGGTGGTGTGAACATCATTGAGCGTGGGGATGCAGAAGAACGTCTGGCAAAGGCGGAGTCTGCACTGGCCACGGCGCCCAACAGCCGCACGTTGCAGCGTCAGTTGCGCCGCAGTCGAACCCAGCTGGAGTTCTCTCGTTATTACGACGCTGCCCGGGAGTTCACCCGTCTTGTTTCCCAGGATCAGCAGAACGGCCATCACTCCCATGTGGTGGTCACCGGTGGTGGACCGGGCGTGATGGAAGCGGCTAACCGGGGAGCCTTTGATGCCGGTGGTCGTTCGATCGGTCTGAGTATCAAGTTGCCTGGGGAGCCCGAGCCGAATCCCTATATCACCCCTGAGCTGTGCTTTCAGTTCAACTATTTCGCTCTGCGCAAATTCCATTTCGTGATGCGTTCAGCAGCGGCTGTTCTCTTCCCTGGTGGCTTTGGCACCCTCGATGAGCTGTTCGAAGTGCTCACCTTGCGCCAGACGGCGATCAAGAGTCCCATGCCGGTGATTCTGTTTGGCAAAGAGTTCTGGAGCCGCTTGATCGATTTCGATTACCTCGCTGATTGTGGTCTGATCCGTGATGAGCATCTCGACCTTTTTCAGTTTGCGGATACGCCTGAGGAAGCCTGGAGCTGGATTCAGGCCTTTGAAGCGGAGCGGGACCAGGGCCATGAGCAGGACCAGGCGCCGATGGCAGCCTGATGTGATCAGGGGCGTGTGATCACGATCACATCGCGCTTTGACGGCGGTCATCCCTCAAGGCATTGAATCCGGAGAGGGTGAGGGCATCGGAGGGAGACCTCCCCGCAACCCGTCAGACCCATGAGCTTTTCCGCCACCGTCCCTGCTGCCAATCACCAAGGCCTGAAGGGCGCCATTGCTGTGGCTGTGGTGCTGGCAGCAGCTCCAATGATTGCAGTTGTGTCTCTTGGAGGGATGGAGGCTGGCTCGTTTGTCTCCGATGGAGTGTTCTGTGGTGGTGCTGCTCCTGTGAAGGCCTGCTCGCAAGGATCCAGTGTCTCGCTCATTCCTGCCGAAGGACTGTTGGATGTTCATCGCCTGAACTTCACGTCAGGTTTGTTGGGCAAAGCCCAGGCGTTCTAGTGGGAGTGTTCGTCATTCAGCTCACGTGGCAGAAGGGGATCACGTTGGTCACTGACCCGCTCAGCTCAACGCATTGGCATCAGGCGTGCCCCTCAAACGGATTTGGTTGATGCGTTGGCTGGAACAGACAAAACAAGGCACTCATGTAAGGGTCAGAGAGCCAGCCAATCAATGTCCATGACCTTTTTGATGCATTGGTCGTTTAAGACCGGCTACCACGAAATTGCCGCTAAAAAGTTCATGGCGACTGGTGCACCCTTCCCGGAGTGCAAGTCATGGAAGCGTCTGCATGGCCCTGGTTCAGTTGAGGGTTGGATTCTTGTCGAAGCGGACAACGCTGACGCTTGCTACGAACACGCCGCTGAGTGGGCTGAATGCCTCGACTGGGAGGTCACCCCTGTGTTGACGGATGAGCAGGCTGGTCCCCTGATCGCCAAGGCATACAGCTGAGATCAATGGGTTGAAAACGGCCCCGCCATTGGCGGGGCTTTTTTGTTGTCCGTTCTCTCGCCCCTTAGGAGCTGATATGGGGGATGGTGGATTTGAGGCCAGTTCGCAATCCCCCATACGTGTGATCTGGACGACTCAGCACGCGTCTAGGGAGCGTTATGTTTAGTAAACGTTGGCCACGAATGTGTGGCGCAGTTCGATCTCAAGCAAGCAACGGGGCTTGAGACGCTGTAGGAGGTTCTGATGAACACCCTCGCACTGATCAAGAAAAAGCAGCTCAAGGCACAGAGCCTGCAAGAAGCTCAAAAGCTTCTCGCTACGGTTTCGGAAGCGAAGGACTACACCTCAGCTCACCTGTCTCCGGCAAAGCTCGCACAGCTTGCTGCTTGATCACATCACCCAATGAAGGGTTTGCCCCGCCACGAGCGGGGTTTTTTATTGCCTGCACTGCGGTCAGTTGGCGCCGACGTGGAAGAAGGAAGTGGGTTGGGCTCCTGAGGCGGGGTGAGCAAGATCACAGCTGGCGTTGAGCCAGGTCAATGAAGCGGGTGGCGATCACGGCGATGGTGTGTGAGTCGGAGGGATGACCTCCGCCACTCCTCACACAACACACAAAACCATGACTCAATCCATTGCACGCATTGACGCGATCCAAGACCAAGAACTCGACTTTGAAACACTGATGACCATCAGTGGTGGTGGAAAAGAAGCCAAAACAAAGGTTGGTAAATGGTTCGAAAAAACTTTTGGCAACGGTGATGGAGAACACACCTTTGGCGACTATGCCGATGAAATCGGTGCGATTATTATCGCGATTGGCAAGAAAAAGGGTGGTTCAGTCCATCAGCCTCCTGGCTCAGAGGAGCCTGCTCCTGGTACTTGGTATTGATTTCTAATAGCCACAGCACTGCCTCGCCACGAGCGGGGTTTTTTATTGCCTGCCCACAGGAGGAGTGGACCCTTAATCAAGGCTGTGACTGGGTTCTGACCTGATCACCAGAACATCACCAGATCTTGCCTGCATCCCCACCACAACCATGCACTGGGGTTCACCAGAAGGGCTGTGACCTTGAAGGAGTCGAGGGGGCAACACCCCAACACATCACTCACTCAACTCACTTCAAAACCATGACTGAACTCAACACTGACTACAACACCCAAGCTCAAATCATCGAGCTGACCGAAGACCAACTGGAGGCTGTCGAAGG
>CAXQPR010000059.1:0-3878 GCA_964225855.1 Salipiger bermudensis
CCGCGGTGCTACGCGGTGAAGGGCCCAGCCCCCTGCCAGGGCCATGGCGCCTGATGCTGCTGGGGGACGGCAGTCCCACCCGCCACCTGCGCCTGCTCACCGGCCATCCCGTGGCAGTGCGCCTTGTAGCGATGGAAGCCGAACCGGAGCCACCTGGTCAGCACACCTCCCAACTGCCGCGCGAAGTGCGCGAGCTGGAACCACCGCTGCTGCGGCGCCAGGTGTGGCTCGACTGCGGCGGACAGACCCTGGCTTGGGCGGAGAGCTGGTGGAACCAAACCGAAGCCGAACAGCACCTGCGCGATCGCAACCTGCCCATCTGGCTGAGCCTCACCCAAGGACGCTCCGAACTGTTCCGGGAAGTGGATGGCCTGGCCTTGGTCAACAGCCCGTGGTTGGAAGACGGGTTTGGCACCCAAGGGCCGTTCTGGAGTCGCCACTACCGCTTTTTCCGCCAGGGGCGGGAACTGACGGTGATCCGCGAAGTGTTCAGCCCACGTCTGGAGCAATGGTTGGGACCAGCACCACGCCAGCCGCTTCATCCCCCTTCATGAACTAAATCAGCGCTTTATCGCGATTTGCTCTTGACAAGTTGACGCCCTATATGCTCCGTGGATCATTGGTGCAATCCATTGGCACCCCCATGGCAACCCCCACCTGGCTGAGCCTCACCGACCTGGGGCAGTTGTTTGGCATCTCCTCCACCCACTGCGGACGCGCCCTCGACCGCAGTGGGTGGCGTGACCGCCATGGGCGGCCCACCGCCACCGCGGTGGAGGCAGGAGCCGCCAACAGCAGCGGCTCGAACGTTCAGCCCCGCACCGCTGTGTGGAACAGCAAGGTGTGCTCAACCCTGCTTCAAAGCCAGGGCTACAAACGCATCACCCGCGCGCAGCACGTCAAGCAATGGGTGGCCTTGCTCGAGGCCCTGAGCGAGGGATCGGCCTCGATCACCACCACTCCGGAACAGATGGCGGAAGAGCTTCCATCAGAACTGGTGGCCGATGTGAACGCCCAGCTGAGCAGCCGTGGTTGCCGCTTTCAGGCCACCGCCAAGCCTGCAGCCTGAACAAGCACAGGTCTGCGGTCAGGCGCGGCGGCGACTGGAACGCGGCAGGGGGCGGCGCCCACCGGACGGCTGCGGGGGCGACGCAGGAGCAACAGATCCACGGGCACTTGTGGGCTGAGGCTTTATGGACTCCGGCGTGCGCTGCCAGCGATCCAGACGAAAGCTGTCGTCGTCAGGCCAACCCTCATCATCCACGGGCACATCAACAGGCGTCGGTGATGCCTCCAGCGGCGGCACCAAAGGGCGCTGCTGTGGCTCTGCCGGACGGATCAGCGGCGGCTGACGACGGGAAATGGCCTCCAAAGGCCGTTTTGCTGATTTGACTGCCGGGCGACTGACAGACGCATCCTGCGGAGAAGAGAACTGCGTTCGCATCGACTCACGCGGCCGCATCGCCTGAGAGGACCGTGGCGAATCCCAAGAGCCGCCCCAGTCGTCTTCCTCATCCAACAACCAATCGATCTTGTCGCCCACCCAACGACCGACGGCATCAAGGCTGGTGGCAGTGGAACGGGTGCCGCCACGACCGGCTGAGCTCCGACTGCCCGGACGCGTTCCCGCCACACCATCCACAAGCTGACGGCCGGTTTCCAGCCACTGATCCAAGCGCCGATCGAGCGGATCATCAGACCGCTGCCGCAATCGGCGCGGGTAGGGCTCACGACGGGACTCCATACCCAAGACGTTAACGACGACGGCGGGCCAGCCAACGCTCCCGGCGGCAGCCAATCAACGCGATCGAGAGGCCACACACCTCAAGCACCAACAGGAATTGATCGATTTCAAGCATCACTGTCGCGGGCGAGCCCGGAAGACGCCGCTGGAACGGCAAGGGCAATCGGCTCAAAGCGCAGCAAACAGCTGGCATGCCACTGCCCGCCATGGTGCCGGTCACAGCAAGGCCGACAAGCGGCATGACGCACTCTGCGGCGATAAGGCGCCTGACGGCCGCAAAGCGGGCACACCGCCATCCAGCGCGCCGGTGTGGCCGGCACTGGAAAACGATGGCGAATGCTCACTTCAAACCCACTCTGGGAGCGGTTGATCAAGGCCATACGAGCCCGGAACTGGGGGCCATGGCTTTCCTGCACCCTCAGCACCAGATCCACCCAGGCATGAATCATCTCGTGGCACAGCGTGCTCTCCATCGCCGAACGAGGCAGAGGGTCCAGCAGCGGACGCGACAGCACGATCTCCCGACCCAGAGGCGGTGCCACCCCTGGCCCCCGCCGGTACATCCCTGCCGTGCGGCGCATACGGCCATCACTCCAACGCACGGCCACCAGCGGCTGCGTTCCCTTCACCAGAGCACCTTCAAAATGCTCCCGATTGAGCCGATGAAACAGGGGCAGCAACGGCTCCAGAGGCATGGATGGGAATGAAACGGTGCGGAGATCCAACCCGCGCAGTCTGACCGTCACGGGCAACCGTCAGTCAGACTCGACCCCATTCAGATGAGCTCGGTGCCGATGGAACTTGGTCTGGTGCGTGAAATCGGCAGCAAAGCACTGCTGGCCGGGGGTGGAGCTCTTCTTCTCTATTGGACGATCACCGCCGTCAAGTTGGTGCTGAGCGCCCGCGGCATCAACCCGCTGATCAAGCAGTTCTTCACCCAGGTGGCTGCAGGGCGCATCGACGCCGCCTATCTGCTCACCACCAAGAGCTACCGCCAGCACGTCAACCGTCAGCAGTTCATCCGCTTCCTGGCGGGCCTCAAGCTCAATCGCTTCCGCAACCTCAAGTCGGGTCGTCCCCGCATGCAGGAAGGCGACATCATTCTCACCGTGAAGCTCAAGGCGGACAACGACGAGGAACTGCCCCTCGACTTCACCTTCACCAAGGTGGAGGAGAACTGGCGGATCGCCCGCATCAATCCTGCCAACGCCTGATCGTTTCTCAGCACCTCAAGCCATGACGGCCGCATCCGCGCAACGGGCCCAGGAGCTGCGCGGCCTGCTCAATACGGCAGCCCACGCCTATTACGTGCTCGACGCACCCGTCATGGAGGATCCGGTCTATGACCGGCTCTACCGCGAACTGCTGGAGCTGGAATCGGCAGATCCCAGCCTGGTCAGCGTCGACAGTCCCACCCAACGCGTAGGGGGGACTCCAGCCGAAGGCTTCAGCAGCGTGCGGCACCGCATCGGCCTGCTCAGCCTCGACAACGCCTTCAACGCCGAGGAGCTCGGGGCCTGGTATGGCCGACTGCTGCGCGTGCTCGATCGCGAACCCAGCGAAGGCCAGCCCAGACCAGCCCTGGCGATGGTGGGGGAGCTCAAGATCGACGGCAATGCCCTGGCCCTCAGCTACGAGAACGGCGTGCTGGTAAGGGCCGCCACCCGCGGCGACGGCGAACAGGGAGAAGAAATCACCGCCAACGTGCGCACGATTGGATCGGTGCCCCTCCGCCTGCAGCTGGATCAGCCACCAGCCTGGCTGGAGGTGAGAGGCGAGGCCTTTATCCCCGATGGCGTTTTCGACGGCATCAATGCCGATCGTCGGCAGCGGGGCGAAGCCCTGTTTGCCAACCCCCGCAACGCCTGCGCCGGCACCTTGCGCCAGCTTGATCCCAAGGTGGTGGCCGCCCGCCGGCTCGACTTCTTCGCCTACACCCTCCATCTACCGGATGACTGGATCGGTCAGCGCCCCACCAGCCAATGGGACAGCCTCCAGTGGCTGCGGAATGCCGGCTTCAAGGTGAACCCCAACACCGAACTGCTGCCCGACCTGGATGCGGTGGAAGCGTTCTTCAACCAATGGGATGAGGGACGCCGCCAGCTTGACTACGCCACCGACGGCGTCGTGGTCA
>CAXQPR010000060.1:0-13482 GCA_964225855.1 Salipiger bermudensis
TTGAATTTCAGGGCAATCACCCTGCGGATCAGCCCTTCGACTTAACCCCGATTCTTGGCGACAAAGCCTGTCTGTCTCGACAGGCACGTCAAGGACGGGGCTTTTTGTTGACACACCGAGCCAACGGGTCGAGCCGGGGAGTCGATCAAAGGTTCAAGAACAGGCATACAACAGCAGCACAAAGGCGAATCAACGAGCAGCTTCGATCTCAGCAAGAAATTCCTTGAAAGCATCAGCGGCACGTAACTCGAGCTTTTGATTCAGCCAATTTTGAAATTCAGGCAACGCACCTCGAGCCGCCTTTGCACTTTTGATGCCAGCGGGAGATTGGTAAAAGCTCAAGATATCTCGCAATTCATTGATGGACAACTGTGATCCATACAGCCTTGACCATTCATCAACCATCTCCTCACTCGTTGCACCCGAACTGATTTTCGCCACAAACCGATCAAAGGCAGCTTGGAAGATTGGAGGAACTGTGCCACCCGATTGCTTGGCGATTTCATCCAAAAGCCCCTTTGCCATCTGTGCATTGGCTTCGGCAGATTTCGAAAGAGACTCAGACCAGGCTGAGGGCAGCTGCTGCGCCTCGACAATTTGGCGAACAAGGGTGGCTCGCGCATCCTGTGCCAACACAGGCAGAGGCATGACCGAAGACAGAGCCATGCCCACACCGATCACCAAGGGAGCGAGCCTCATGGCCAAACAAATCAGATATTTTCATGCTACAAGCAACATTCATATCGTGCCAATGCATCAACAATGCAGACCTAGAGAGATAAACATGGACCGGGATTAATCGAACTTGATGATCAACAAATACCTTGCCAGCGCCGTCGAAATTACTTTTAGCAAATCAGAAATCGATTCAAAGCCCAAGATCCGATCAAACGATCCAATGCATCATGCTTGACACGGTCAATGCACAGGCATGAAACCACTCAAAAGCTGAACTTGACGTTCAGGCTGTTTCGTTCTCGGTGCATCGCGGCAGCCTGAACCGCCAGTAGCTCAACAATGTTGCAGCTGCCACGGCGGCCGTCGAGGTTCTCAGGATCGTCTCCCCCATCGCGACAGAGATCCATCCATGCCGAAGGGCATCTGCCTGTTCCGTCGTCGTCCAGCCAGCCTCAGGGCCAATCGCGATCCAAACTTCAGGGACTTTGCCTTCGTGGAGAGCCCCTGACTCACGACCAAGCCAGTCATCCACACTCACAGCACTCGACTGGCGCGTCGTTGCCAGAGCCCTGAGACTGCCCTCAGCGGGCATCGCCCACCAATCCTTCGCATCCACGGTGGACAACAGCTCGGGCATCCACAGGCGTTCACACTGCTCCACGGCTTCCTTGAGGATCGTTCGCCAGCGATCAGGGCGATCCTCTGCCTGCGCTGTTCGCCATTGCGAGCTGAGCGGCTGGATGCAATCAATCCCCAGCTCGCACGCCATCCGCATCACGTCGTCCATACCGCGGCGCACGCTGACCACTGCCAAACCAAGGCGCGGCCGTGGCGCCAATGCAGTGTCCAGGGGTTGATCCACCGGTTGATGGAGCTGCAGCTGTTCGCCGCCCTCCATCAATTGAGCAGTCCAGCAATGCCCCTGACCATCAACCACAGCAAGGGGATCGCCAGGGCGGAGCCGCAACACCCGCCGGAGGTAATGGCGTTCATCCGCCTCCAAGGCCAACAGTGAGCCACTGGTCTGCAAGCGGGCAGGCGCCATGAACAGGCGACGGAGTTCCGCCATCGCAGCGAGTCAGTTCATGGAAGGAAAAACGCTGTCGGGATGCTCCTCCACCGGCCAGTCCTCGTTTTCCCCTCCCACCAGAAGCTCCTCAAGCTGGACCACATCACTGTCCAACTGGCGCAGTGCATTGATCAGCACGTCGAGAGCAAAGGCATCAGTGGTGCCGAGATCGATCCAGCAGCGCCCCCATTGCTGGTTGTATTCCGGCTGTCCCATGTTGTGCATAAGCGCTGGCATCGCCGCGTTGGCTTCCTCGTTGTCGTAGCTCATCCAGCTGAGGTCCTCACCAGCGTCATGGGCTTGAAGGTTCTCGGCGTTGAAGCCGCCGAGTCGCCCCATCACGTACCAGCTGTCAAACACGCCATCGACGTAGTTGCGTTCCCCTTGACTGGGAACATCCGCAAAACGCAACCACAGCCAGCAGTTGAACGGGTCGACTTCACGAAAACGAACGTCCATGCTTGTGGCCATCTCACTCTCATCATCGCTGCAAGGGGTAGGGATCAAGCAAGCTGTGGCCACTGGATCAAGGGAATCGGCTCGACCAGCGCACCATGCTTGAACTGAACGACCTCCAGTACCAACCTGCAACCACGGAACACCCCGTGCTTGAGGGGATCCACTTGCAGGTCAGTTCCGGGCGCCCCGTGCTGATTTCAGGAGCGAGCGGTAGCGGGAAAACCAGTCTGATCGAAGTCATCAGTGGCCTCGCAGGGGAGCAGCGAGGCACGGTGAAGTGGAGGGGGCAAACCCTCACCCGCCGGCAACGACGTTGGCTTTGCGGCGTGCTGTTTCAGTTTCCGGAACGGCATTTCCTCGGGCTGAGCGTGAGCCAGGAACTGAAGCTGGGGCATCGGCGCCTGAGCACGGACGCGATGCATCAGGCGCTGCGTCTTGTGGGCCTCAGCAACGTTGACCTCAAACAAGCACCTGAACGGTTGAGTGGCGGTCAGCAGCGGCGGTTGGCACTGGCTGTGCAGCTGATGCGTCAACCCGATGTCCTGCTGCTGGATGAACCCACTGCAGGGTTGGATTGGTCCGTGCGCGATGAGGTCCTCGAACTGCTGCAGGACCTGGCCCGCGACAAAGTGTTGATTGTGGTGACCCACGAGCCGGATCTGTTCCGCCGCTGGGAGTGTGAGCAGTGGAAATTGCAGGCCGGTCAGCTCCGCGCTCTGTCACCATTGGCCGCAGTTGACTGACCTCCATGAGTGACCGCCTTGTCCGGGCGACCGCCGCCGGAGGCGGCATCCGTCTCGTGGCCGTCACCACTACGGAGGCCACCCGTGAAGCCCGCCGACGGCATGGGTTGTCGTATCTGACCACGGTGATGCTGGGACGGGGCATGGGCGCCGGCCTGCTGCTGGCCAGCTCGATGAAAGTGGCCCACGGCCGCGTCAGCCTGCGCTTCGGCTCAGACGGCCCACTCAAGGGTCTGATGGTCGACGCCGGACGCAACGGCACCGTTCGGGGTTATGTCGGAAACCCCAGCCTGGAGCTGGACCCCATCGCCGACGGCAACGGCCACTACAGCTTCGATTTCGCAGAAGCGGCGGGGACGGGTTATCTCCACGTCGTGCGTGACGAAGGCAAAGGGGAACCGTTCAGCAGCACCGTGGAGCTTGTGCGGGGAGGGATTGGAGAGGACGTGGCGTCGTATCTGCTCCACTCCGAGCAGACACCTTCAGCGGTCTATGTGGGCGAGCAAATCAACAGTGATGGACTGATCTGCAGTGGCGCTCTTCTCGTGCAGGTGCTGCCCAAAGCGGCGGAAGAACCAGCCCTCGTTGCTCTTCTCGAGGAGCGTTGCCGGGAAATCGATGATTTCAGTGGTCGCTTGGCAGCGTGTCAAAACAACCTCGAAGAACTCCTGCGAGACGTCTTCCCCGACCTGGATCCTCAGCCCATTCCAGCGGGTGAGCCCAGCCAGCCCATTCAATTCCACTGCCCCTGCAGCTATGAGCGCAGCCTTGGAGCACTGCAGATGCTTGGAGCTGAAGAGTTGACCTCGATGTTGGAGGAAGATGGTGGAGCTGAACTGACTTGCCACTTCTGCAGCGAGGTCTACCGGGTCGACGGCGATGGACTCAAGATTCTGATCAGTGAGCTGCCCACGACCAGCTAAGGACAGCCAGCTAAGGACAGTTAGGCCAACAACAACGCGCCGGCCAGCAACAGCAGCAAGGCCGGCAGGGCCTGAAGTTGGTCAGCGCCGAACAGAGGGACCAGTGCCGAACCGGCGACGGCCACGAACAACGCCCCGACAGCGAGGCCGACCGCCAGAAGCAACACACTCCAGCCAAGGGAAGCGAGAGGTCGACGACCACGCTTGATCTGACTGAGGAAGAGGCCGATGGTGCCCAATGACAGCACCAGATCAGCGGACCCCGAAGTCGCTACCAGCAGGAGAAGACCAAGGCCCCCTGCTACTGCGCGAACCAACAGTCCTTGGCCCTCCACCAACGCGAGAGTGGGCGTCCAAGACCCCACACTGGCCGATGGTTTGGGAATCGAGAGCTGACGAAGACGGGTGAGAACAGTTGGTCCGTTATTACTTGCGGAAGCCTGGGACGACACCTGCTGCTCACGCTCAGAAGCACTCGCGGCAGCGACACTGAGCTTTCCGGTCTGGCGTTCCCGAAGACGAGCCATCAAGACCGCGTCATAGGCGGCCTCAACCTTGGCTCTGGCCTGGGGATCATCTCCTGCAGCATCGAGTGCCGCAGCCTTGGCTTGCTGAACCGCCTCAAAGCCACTGTCAGCTGTGATGCCCAGCCTGGCGTAGGGATCCTGAGAGCCGGAATCGGAACCGGAATCAACCCCGGGGGCCATAACCGCAAGAAGCACTCAACTGAGCGTATCGAGACGGGTGCGAAAGCGGCGGCTAATGCAACGGAGCAGGGTCAAAAAACAGGGGGGCCGTGCCTGTAACCCAGACAGTTCTCGAGATGATCACGGCGGTGACGCGCTTGAGCAGATCCCAGCGACAACCGCGTTTTGATCAGCGGCATTTGGGGGGGGAGGTGGTAACCCTCAAGGATCTCGACATCACCCTGCCGAGAGCGGAAACAGACGTAATCAATCCCGCCGTCATCACTGGGACGGTGCAACCAGATGGTGTCCACCATCGCGGTTCAAATCAGTTGGAAAAGTCTGGCGAGCCCCCGGCCTAATCGCGAGGGCTCAGCGCACGACCTAGAGGCTGATGGGCTCCACACCACTCACGACCGGCGCAACAGCACTCAGCGCGAAATCGGGATGCTCTTCACTCAGCTGATTGAGATTCCACTCGTTCTTGAACAGCAACACAGGGCGATTCCAGGCATCCCTGACGGTCTTGCAGTTGAAGATGCGGCCCACTTTCTCCAATTCCGGCCATCCACCAGTGACCCAACGGGCCACCTGGAAGCCGAGCGGTTCAAGCCGAGTGGCAACCCCATATTCATTCTCAAGGCGGTGCTGCACCACCTCAAGCTGAAGTTGGCCAACCGCAGCCAGAATCGGATCGCGCTTGCTTTCGTCAGTGTCGTAGAGGATCTGAACAGCACCTTCCTCCCGCAGTTCATTCACGCCCTTGCGGAAGTTCTTGAACGCGGAAGGGTTGGGATTGCGCAACCAGCTGAAGATTTCCGGACTGAAGCAGGGAATCCCTTCGTATTCGACCTTGGAGCCCAGATAAAGGGTGTCCCCAATGGCAAACATGCCGGGATTGTTCAAGCCGATCACATCACCCGGGTAGGCGTCTTCGACCACTTCACGATCCTGACCAAACAATTTCTGAGGCCGGGATAGACGAATGGTTTTGCCGGTGCGTGCATGCTGCACGGCCATGTCTTTCTCAAACTTGCCGCTGCAAACGCGGACAAACGCCACGCGATCGCGGTGGCGAGGATCCATGTTGGCCTGGAGCTTGAACACAAAGCCGCTGAAACCTGGGCGGACAGTCTCAATCTCACCGGCACTACTGGTGCGGGGCATGGGCTTCTGGGCCAACTCCAGGAAGGCATCAAGAAAGGGCCGTACGCCGAAATTGGTCATCGCAGACCCGAAAAACACGGGTGTGAGCTCACCGGCATGGACCATCTCCAGATCCAGTTCCGCACCTGCTGCCTCCAGCAGCTCCAGTTCCTCTAGCGCTAATTCCAGCAAGTCAGACTCGACGAGCTCCAGGAGTCGGGGATCATCTGCATCCATCTCGAGTTCTTCCGACTGGCGTCCCCGTTCAGCACGACTGAACAAGATGACGCGACGGGTGCGGCGATCAATGACACCTCGGAATTGCTCGCCACTGCCAATCGGCCAATTCACCGCCCAGGGGGTGAGACCAAGCTCAGATTCAATTTCATCGAGCAGCGACAAGGGATCGCGTCCCGGGCGATCCATCTTGTTGATGAAGGTGAAAATGGGGATCTGCCGCATGCGACAGACCTCAAACAGCTTGCGCGTCTGTGGTTCAAGCCCTTTTGCCGCATCCTCCAGCATCACGGCGTTATCCGCTGCCGCCAGGGTCCGGTAGGTGTCTTCCGAAAAATCCTGGTGCCCTGGGGTATCGAGGAGGTTGATGGTGTTGGTGCCGTAATCGAACTGCAACACCGTTGAGGTGATGGAGATGCCGCGCTGCTTCTCCAACTCCATCCAGTCGGATGTCACCTTGCGTTGCTCACCGCGGGCTTTCACGGCCCCGGCCTGCTGGATCGCACCGCCGTAGAGGAGCAGCTTCTCAGTGAGGGTGGTCTTACCGGCGTCAGGGTGGGAAATAATCGCGAAATTGCGACGTCGTTCCACCGCTTCAGCCAGGGCCTGAAGCTCGGTGTTTTCAGCAGAGACGGAGGATCTTGTCATCGGGCCAGCCTCTCAGAGCAAGTGCCCCCAGATCTCGAGATAACGATCCTCCACGCTCGCAACAGTGAGCTGGTCAGCCAAGCCAGCCCTCAGAAGCTGTTCGCTTACTTCCTCCACTGTGAAGGCGGCGTGCAATGAAGCGACGTAATCGCGTTGCAACACCTCGGGAGCATCGCGCAGATAGCGGGCCTTGAGGGCGTGCACATCACTTTCACAGACGGGCCGACGCAGGTCTTTGATGTAGATCGCCGCTCCTGGCTTCCCAAGCGCGCTCACCGACTGCCAGAGCACGGCCGGGTCATGCAGATGATGCAAAAGGCTGTTGCTGATCACAGCGCTGTAAGCCCTATCGAGAGAACGATCGGGCAGTACCACATGCCGGAAGCTGAGACGCCCGCTGAGATCGGGACACTTAGCTCGGCCTTCCTCGGCCAACGCCAACATCACTGATGCCCCGTCGTAGCCCACAACGGCAGCCTCTGAAAACTGTCGCGCCAGACGGAAGCTGATGTTGCCGGGTCCACAACCAAGATCGGCAATGCGCTCCCCCAGACCGGAGGGGAAGAGAGCTTGAACCCGATCGATCAATGCCTGATCGCCCGCACTGAAATCAGCAGATGCGTAAGCAAGCGCCTGCTCCTGGGCATCCATCAATTCTGGTTCAGGGATGCGTTCCATCAGCTCACTTGAAATTAAGAGTCTGGGTGGGATAGGGGATATCGATTCCCTGGTCGACGAGGGTTTCAATCATCCGCCGGTTTAATGCATGAATGCTGTCTTCAAAGGCGTCGTGGTTGTCGTGTATGGAGCTCAACTCAATAATGTGGTCGTAGCTATAGGCCGCAATTTTCTCCAATCGGCAGGAGAGGAATTCCAACTCTGGATCCTGCGAAAGGGCCTGCTGAATCAAGCCCGGAACACGTTGCAATTGAGATGGTGAAGTGCCTTTGGCAATGCGCAACACAACTTCTGATGCCTTGGCCCGGGAAACAAGCTGTCCCAGCTTTAAGAGCGTCAATTCACGAATGGCTAGATATGACTCCCATCCATGCAAATCAAGAACCGCAAAAACAACCAGCGTTGCAGTGTCGTCTTCACCGCTTCTTTGCAGCGTAACCAGAGGCTGCTGCAAATCTGCATTTTGAGAAAGATACCGCCGCGATTGCTTCAGAAGCTCACGCAGCTGAAAGGAGGACATGGACTCTTCCAGTTGAATCTTGAGATCCAGGCTCTGCACAGGCTGATGAGAGCGCGGCTGATCCCGTCGTGAGTAATTCACAATTGTCGCTTCATCGGCAACGGAATTGGGGATCGTGACCCTACTTTCAAGGGTCTGCAGCTCCAAAGAGCGAAGTCCAATCTTTGTGATGTAACCAACGTTGCCACCGACATTGCAAAATTCGCCAACCCTCAGAGGACGATCGGTCTGGATCGACAATCCAGCAAAAAGATTGCCAAGCAGCTTCGAAGCACCTAAACCAATTGCCAAGCCGGGCACAGCAGAGAACGCAAGCACCGTGCTGGAAGGGAGCCCGAGGAGAATCAAGAGTCGATAGAGAATCAAAACTGCCACAAACACACCAAGTGCACGACAAAGCGGAATCACAAAGCTCGATACACGCTGCTCAAGAAGCTGTGAGTCCGACCCTCGCAATTTTGTTGTGATCTGAGCGATGGAACGACCAAGCGCCTCAAACAGGAGATAAACAAGAACAGAGCCAGCCAGATGACGAATCACATAGGCCGAGTAGGTGATCACCACCAAAGGGAGGCCCGTGAAGTTAACAACATCATCAATCAGATATTCTGCAAAACCAGTGAGTGGCGCCAAAGGGAGAATGAGCAAAAAACGACGCCAAGCCATTCGTTGCTGCAAAACAGGAGAGAGACGACGCGTGGATGCCGCAGGCTCACGCCAAGTCAGCAAAAACTGCCTCAACAAAACAAAGATCAGCGAGAAGTAGATAGCGCCGATTAATACAGCGCAACCAATTTGAAAAATTGTTTGCTCGAGAATAGGTAGCTCCAAAAAGGTGCGCCACGAACGTGGCCAGCTCAGATACCAGTCAGGAGGAACGAGATAGCCTGGAGTCAGAATGAAATCCTTATAGAAATGGGGAGTCGCATAAGGCTGCTGAACGACTGGAAACTCGCGAATCTCTCCATACATCTCAGAAATCTGGGAGACGGTTTCAGCCGAGAAAACATAGTCATGATTGTCAGGATCACTGGCCATTTCAGTGGTCAGCGTGATAGCCGTTCCAGGAATACGCCAAGCATCAACAGGTTTAAGGCGTAAGTCATTGAGAGCCTTCATTCCCTGCGAATCGGGAATATCGATCGGCTGCAAACTATGAGTAAACACATAATCGAGTACGTGCTTCAGCTGAATAGCCGCCTCCTCGGACATGTCAAGCCGCACGCTTCCTGGGAAGACGGATGAGTCGAGTGAACGGACCGCAAGATGGAAGAGCAACGAGGTGTCTTCAATGTCTTCCAGCCGGCGTGCCGGATTGCTTCGTGCGGCCTGCAATGCTTTGGCGCTACCGAGCTCATCAGCGCGGCGACCCACATCGGCCATCACAGCGTAAAAATTGAGCAGGGTGGCCCTGGGGCTGTCGCCGACCACTTGTCCAAGGACAACGTCTGACCAGCGATCTGCATCCAGCCCCAAAGCGTCATAAAAGGGCTGTTGCTCGATTGGAATGAATGCCGACCGCGCTGGCAACACCAGCGTTGGGGCACTGAGGTCTGCGGCCTGACCTGGACTCAAGCCAGACAAAGCGAGCAGGGCGCTCAGCACAACAACAGAGAACCAGCGCCAGGGGCGATTCATGGACAACGCGCCGTGAAAGCTCAGTCCATGCAATCTGACCAGTCCAGATGGCAAGCCACAAGCTCGTCACATCAACAGATACACCCGACCAGCACAGGGACCCCGTCAATGGTGGCAACGATCACTTGCAGCCACCATGGGTGGCGTTAGGGTGCCAATACGATCGATACCGAGTCCCTACGTGACGCTGACACCAAGCCGTGTGACGGACGCTCAAACGCTGCCTCTCACCAACGGTGACTTTCCGGCCACCGCGCCGGCAGCCAACCCCGTTTTTTATCGGACCTACAGCCGTAAAACGGATACCGGGCGTGAAAGCTGGGCGGAAGTCGGAAGCCGCAATCTCGAAGGTCTCCGTCGCCTGGGCAAGCTCTCGGATGCCGACATCGCGTTGATGCAACGCATGCAGGCTGAGAAGAAGGCACTGCCTTCGGGCCGTTGGCTGTGGATTGGCGGCACCCCATGGATTGAGCAGCAGCACAACTTCTCTGGCGCATACAACTGCACATCGACCAATCTTGTGGATTGGGAAGCCTTCGGTCTGATGATGGACCTGGCGATGATGGGCTGTGGCACCGGCGCGATCATTGAGCCCAGGCTGATCGACCAACTCCCGGTGGTGCTGAACCCCATCGAGGTGCTCAGCGTCAGTGACATCGGTGTTACCCCTGCAGGTCAGCGGCAGGAGACCACCACCCACACCATCGAAGGGAACACGGTTTCAATCAAGGTGGGGGACACCCGCCGCGGTTGGGTCGATAGCTATCAATTGCTGCTCGAACTGTGCAGTGACGAGCGGTTCAACGGTGAGACCGTCCAAATCCGTGTTGATTTGTCGGACGTGCGTCCAGTTGGAGAAACCCTGAAGGGCTTCGGAGGCATGGCCAATCCGGTCAAGCTCAAGGATCTGTATGCCCGCGTCGCTCGACTTCTGGGCAAGGCCCTTGGTCGCCGACTGACCTCCGTCGAGTGCTGCCTGCTGATCGATGAAGCCGCCGTCACCATCGTGGCGGGCAACATCCGCCGCAGTGCTGGCATGCGTCAATTCTCCTCTGACGATCACGCGGCCGCATCCTCCAAAGACAATCTTTGGCAGCAGGACGAAGACGGCAACTGGCGCATTGATCCCGAGCGGGATGCACTGCGCATGGCAAACCACACCCGCGTCTACCACACACGGCCCAGCAAACAGGTGCTGTTGGACGCGGTCATCAAGCAGTTCCATAGCGGTGAAGGCGCAATTCAGTTCGCCCCTGAGGCCATTGCCCGTTCCAATGCCGACCTTCTCACCACCCCCGAACTTCGCCAGGAGTTCATTGATCTCTACTGCGATCAAGGGCGCGACGAAGCTGGTCGTTGGCTGTCTCTCAACCATGGGCCGATCGAGGCAGACGAGCTCGAGCACCGTCTGAGCCGGTATGGCCTCAATCCCTGCGGTGAAATTCTGGGTGCAGACTTCCACTGCAACCTGGCAGAGGTACACCTCAACCAGATCGACCCCAGCGATGAGGAAGGTCAGCGTGATGCCTTCCGCGCCGGTGCGCTGTCTGTGGCCTGCCTGCTCAATCACCAATTTGAAGTCGAGCGCTATCGCCAGAGCCGTGCCTGGGATCCGATCGTGGGCGTCAGCTTCACAGGTCTCTTCGATTTCTTCGTGCATGCCTTTGGCACTCCCTGGCTGACCTGGTGGGAAGCAGGTCGTCCCGACACAGAGGAGGGGCGTGAGTTCAAGCGCCAGGAGGCTGAATATCTGAAGCGCTGGAAGGCCGTCGTCAACGAAACGGTCTGGGACTACTGCGACCGTCATGGCCTGCGCCGTCCCAACCGCTGCACCACAGTGCAGCCCGCAGGCACCAAGAGTCTGCTGACCGGTGCGGCACCTGGATGGCACCCCCCCAAAGCGCAACGCTTCATCCGTCGCATTACCTTCCGGAAAAACGACCCGGTGGCAATGGCCTGCATGGACTACGGCTACACCGTTGTGCCTTCTCAGTCGGATAAGGACGATCAAGGACGACTGCTCGATGATCCATTTGATCCCCGTTGCACCGAATGGCTGGTGGAGATCCCCACAGAAGTGAGCTGGGCCAACCTGCCAGGCGCTGATGCCGTCGACATCAACGCCTTCTCTGCAATGGCGCAGTTCGACTTCTATATGCAGGTGCAGACCCACTACACCGCGCACAACACCTCAGCAACGATCGAGTTCCGTGAGAACGAGATTGAGCCTCTGGCTGAAGCGCTGCACCAGACAATCGAAAAAGGAGACGGCTACATCTCAGCTGCCCTTCTGGCCCGCTTTGATGCCAACGCGACCTTCCCAAGGCTTCCGTTCGAACCGATCGACGCGGAAACCTATGAGCGCATGCAGGCAGAGGTGGTCGCACGCCGTGTGAACACCAACTTCTTCGATGCCCTACAGCGCTACGACGGTGGTGAACTGACCGAAGCAGGCCCTGCCGGATGCGATTCCGACAAATGCCTTCTTCCTCTGGCAAAACCCGAGAACTGACCAAGGTCAGCCTTTAAAATGGGTTGGATCCAGTGATTGGGTCAGCCCACCTGGAGAGGTGGTCGAGTGGTTGATGGCTCTGGTCTTGAAAACCAGCGATGTGAAAGCATCCGTGGGTTCGAATCCCACCCTCTCCGTTTCAGAAGCCCAGTCACTGACTGGGTTTTTTGATGCCCGGCTCTGCACACCCCGGTGTGCACGGCTTGCGGGATTCGCGCAGTTTTGCCAAGGTTCGCGTGCAATATGCGGAACGGATTCGGAACGCACCAGCCGCCCAATGGAGCAGCTCCAAGCCACTAATGAAGCACTGAAGTCGAGGGGGGTGAGGGGTTACATCGTGGTGGTGCGTCAGTCCTTTTTCCTCCGTGAGACGTTCACCGCTTCCGATGGAACGCGTAAGGATCGCTAAATCTGCCTCGACCTCCCCGCGCACCAGGGGCAACTGCTGACCGCAGAAAACAGGGTGCTTCAACTTGCGGAGATCATGCAGACCACCGGCATCGTTCCAGCTGCAAACCTCAGCGCCAACCTGGCCACGTCGGTCTGACGTAGGAACATCGCTGTTCCAATCGCTCCAGCCAGCGCATGGTTGAATGTACCCAGAACGTCGCCGTAGTCCGCGTCGGTGGCGTCTTCGGGCAATGCTTCCAACCGCGCCAGGGTGTTGTCGATCAGGCTCAGCAGTCGTAAAGCAGGGTGCTGCGTTGAGCCCTGCAGGCAGCGTCTGATTCCTTCATCTGCGACTCGTCGTAGTCCGTCGCTCGCAGTGGGCACGCATTGGCCCTGAACGGCTTGTGCCTTCCGTCATCGATCCATTCACCAACTGGCTGACCGTGCGCGGTGTGAATGGGCATCGCTAGAGATGCAGCTTCAATCGCGGTGTAGCCCAGTTGCCACCGCTTGGCTTGCGGTTGTCAGCATCCACCAGTTGGGGGGTGGAAACAGGTATCGGGAACTCTTCGCTCGGGGAGGTGGAGATAGGGCTCCCGAGGCGGACTGAGCGAGTAAGGAGTCATGACCTGACTGGGTTCTGAGCCGTTCACCAGAACATCACCAGAACCTGGCCCTTCCCCCACCACATCCATGCACTGGGGTTCACCAGAAGGGCTGTGACCTTGAAGGAGTCGAGGGGGCAACAACCCAACACATCACTCACTCAACTCACTTCAAAACCATGACTGAACTCAACACTGACTACAACACCCAGGCTCAAATCATCGAGCTGACCGAAGACCAACTGGAGGCTGTCGAAGGCGGCGGCATCGGTGGGGCTTTCCTCAAGTATGTGGCCCCGATTGTGATGTTCGAATTGCTCAGTCGCCGCTGATTGGCGAACCTATTCAATCCACTCACTCACTCAACTCACTTCAAAACCATGACTGAACTCAACACTCAAGCCCAAATCATCGAACTGACTGATGATCAATTGGAACTCGTTGAAGGTGGCGGTTGGAAAACCAAGCTGTTCAAAGAGCATGTGGCCAAGCCTGTCATTAAGAATTTCATGGAGCGCTACTTTGGTTGACGGAAGGCAAGCTTGCAAGC
>CAXQPR010000061.1:0-34406 GCA_964225855.1 Salipiger bermudensis
CAGGTAAAACTCAATTTTCAAAGAAGGGAAGGAGATTGCGGTGGTGTTGACACGACCCATCCCTCCCCCGAAGAAAGCCGCTCCTCACGGGGCGGCTTTTTTTGTGCTCGTTGACAGCTTGGATCAGGGCGGTTGCTAGCGTCAGGTATTGATGGCTGGTCTTAATGGGTCGTCGATCTGCTGTAAAGCGCGTGGTGCGTTCTCTCTGGCAGGCCTATTTGCGTTGGTGTCGTTACGACTGCGTTGATCTCAGTGCGGCATTTGCTTATTACACGTTGCAGTCGATCTTCCCTCTGTTGCTGATTGTGCTGTCGATTGCCTCCTGGTTTTTGGGGCGCCAGGTCGGCTTGACTGATCAGATTGTTGAGTATTCAGCCAATATTTTTCCACCCTCAGTTGTTGCTTTGGTGCAAACAACGCTTGACCAGCTTGTTCGTCAGGGTGTTGGGGCTGGTGTTCTTGGCGCCGGCGTTCTGTTGGTAACGGCTGGCAATGTTTATCTCACCTTGCAGCGCGGTGCTGATCGTATTTGGCACGGTGTGTTGCCTCGAGGTCAGGATGATCTGCCTTGGCAGCAACAGGTTTGGCAGTTCGTCAAGGTGCGTCTGGAGGCTTTCGTGGTGGTGTTGTTGATCGGATTATTGATTGTGGTGGATCAGATTAGTGCCAATTTGCGCATGGTTCCGGCTGCCGCACTCGCTGAGTTTGTGCTGTCTGTGCCTTGGTTGGAGGGGGTCTTGCGTTATATCCCTGTGCTCAGTTTTGGACGGTTTTTGTTGCCATGCCTTGGCTTTGCGGTAATGGCGTTGTTGTTGCAGTTTCTCTTGCCCAGTCGTCGTGTTCCCTTAAAGCCATTGATTCCTGGTGCGGCGTTGATCGGAGTTTTGCTCACTGTTCTCAACTTGGCGGTGAGCCGAAGCATCCTGTCTTTGGGTTCACGCTTTCAGGCCTATGGCGTGATTGGAAGCGTTCTGGTGCTCACTTTATGGGTCTGGATGGTGGGGGTAGTGCTGTATTACGGCCAATGCTGGAGTGTTGTGATTGCTCGTGGGCATCTGCGGCGCATCGGGGATCCGAACGTGGCCGGCCTGTCTCTCTCCCCAGAGATCGGCGACACTGAATCTTGATCTGAGCGTGTCGAACCTTGCGTTCTCCGATTCCCCTGGTCTGGATCGCAGTGCTGGCTCTGTTGTTACTGCCTACCGCTGCCGGGCGTGTGCTCCTGGACGTAGCAGGTGGCTTGATCTTGGTGGTGCTTGCTCTTCCGGTGATCCTTGGTGGTGTGGGTTGGATCGGTTGGAAGCTGCTGCAGAGTCGAATGCGCACCTGCCCTGCTTGCGGCACGGTCAGTTTCGCGACTGCTGGAAGCTGTCAGATGTGCGGAGCTGAATTACCGAATACGCGGTCGAATGGTTCTGCCCCCTCTTCAGGTGCAGTCGAGGACAACGCGGTGCCTGCGAGTGCAGCCACCATTGATGTCAGTGCTGAAGAGCTGGACTGAGCCCTGACGCTCAAGATTGATTACTGTTTTCCATCTCCAGCTCTTCCAGTCGTGCTTCACGAAGGAAGAGAAACAGAGGTGCCCCACACGCAAACGAGATTGAGAAACAGGCCACCAGGGCGATCCACCAGCGCTTCACCTGGAGACGTCGTGCCTCCACCACGATCCAGATGCTGACGGCTGTTGCTCCAATCAGCAGATCCCGACTGAGTGAACGCGCAGCTGCGTTGACATTGGCATCCGCGATGAATTGCTGAATGTCGAAGCCCGCTCCCCCCTGGGCTTGCATGAATTCAAGATTGGCTTGCCAGGGCAGGATTGCCCCCAGGATTGCCAGCAGCAGGTAAATCCAACGCACAGGATTAGTCATTGTTGGTGCCGTCTTCAAGCGGTTGGGTGGTCATCGTGTCGGGATCCAGCGTGAGCACGCTTTGCTCGACAGCGGCCAGCAGCGTTTCGCAGTGCTCGAGATAAATCTGGCCGCGTTGGTAGGTCTGCTGCAGATCAGCGAGCGGGATGGTGTCGCTCTGAAGTTGGTTGAGCAGTAGATCGGCTGCTTGCAGGCTCTCTTCATAGCTGAGGCTTTGTGCATCCTTGCGCCATTGTTTGAGAGGGTCCTTCGCGGCTCGCGGGGCCATCAGTTTTGCTCCACTGGTCGAACGCTACGGGGTGACGGGTTGCTGTGGGCTCGCGGGGTTGATGCTCTGAGCTTTGACATCGACGGTTCCATCGTTGAGACGCACCACCAGGTCGCTGCCCTCCTTGACCTCCCTAACGCTGCGAAACACCGTTCCTTCCGGCGATTCAAGGATGGCAAACCCGCGTGCCAACCAGCGTTGAGGCGACAGTGCCTGCAACAACTGCTGTCGCTGCAGCAATTGATTGCGCCGCTGCTGCACCAGCATTTGTGGTTGGAGCAGTTGCCAGCGTTGGCGGCGTTCGCACAACACCTGGCGTTTCCGCTCAAGCCACCATTGGCGTTGACTGTCGAGACGTCGTTGCCGTTCTTGCAGTTGCAGAAGAGCTGTCTCTCGCGATGGCAGCAGACTGACGATGGCCGCTGTTGGCGTTGCCGCTCGGTGGTCTGCGACCAGGTCAGCCACCGTTAAATCGTCTTCGTGGCCGATGCCGGTAATCACTGGCACCGGGAATGACGCGAGGGCTCGACACAGCTGCTCGTCATCGAACACCATCAGGTCTTCCCTGCTGCCGCCACCGCGGGCGAGCACCAGCGCATCAGCCTGCAGGTGTTCGGGTGCCTCACGCAACTGCTGAAGCACTGAGCAAATACGGTCGCCGACGTCTCCTTGCACGGGGATGGGCACCACCATCAGCCCACTGAGGGGCCAGCGTTCCCGGGCTGTGCGCAGCATGTCCGCCAATGCAGAGCTGGGAACGCTCGTCAGCACGGCAACCCGTCGTGGGGACGTGGGGAGTGGCCGTCGCTTCAGCGGGTCAATCACGCCCTCGGCTTCGAGTAGGGCACGCACTGCTTCAAAGCGTCGCAGCACTGTGTTCAGGCTCGGCCGCAGGTCGAGCACTTGGACGGCAAGGGTGGCGCGGGCCGCCCAGAAGTTGAGCTTGCCCACAACGGTCACGCCCTCACCATCAGCGGGCACGTAGTCCAGTTGCTTCAGCTTGGACGCCCACGCCACGGCGGTGATGCTGGCCTCACCATCGGTGAGGGTCAGCCAGAGGTGGCCCTTTTTGACCTGGGGTCTGGATGCGGTGGCTTGAACAAGAAAGCGGGGAGCAAAACCACGTTCCAGCAGTGATCCAATGGCTGTGTTCAGCTCACGGACGGAGTAAGTCGGCGGGGCGTCAGCGGTCAAGGCGGCGGTAGAGCATGCCCCAGTACAGGCACAACACAGTGAAGAACAGAACGAAAGGAAGCGCCCAGGCCTGATGGATCTGGGTGGCGAAGATGGTGAACAGCACCAGCGCACTGCTGATCAGCCGGGCGCCGTCGCGGCGATTGTTGACGAACAGTCTGGGCAAAGCCAGCAGGCAAGTACCAACACTCTGGCGCAGGGCTGTTCGCGTCATTGTTCAATGGCTGTTGCCCTTGGCTTCCACCTGGAGTCGGTTTTTGGTTTTCGCTGTGGCCTGACAGGTGCGTGGATCCTCGGGCCAGGGGTGTTTCGGATAGCGCCCGCGCATCTCCCGGCGAACGTCCAGATAGCTCCCTCTCCAGAACCCAGCAAGATCCTGCGTGCGTTGCAGGGGGCGTCCTGCTGGCGAGAGGAGTTCGAGCGTGATGGCTAGCTGACCCTCCAGGACCGATGGTCCTTGGTCGCAGCCAAACATTTCCTGGAGTTTGACCGCCAGCACCACCTCCTGATCGCTGTAGCGCAGGGAGGCATCGCGCCCTGACGGAATTCGAATGTGGTCTGGCAGCAGCTGTGCTGCCCGCTGTCGGCTGCTCCAGTCCAGATCGCCCCAGAGCGCTTCGACCAGGGCCTCTTCTTTCAGGTCGCGCCAACCCATGCAGCCCTGCAGTGCATCCGGTAACCAGGTTTCGGGTGCCATACGCAGCCGCTCTCGGTCACGACAGGGCCAGGGAAGACCTTGCCTCAGATGCAGCATCTGCAGGCGGGCTCGTAGTTGTTCCGATCGTTCACTCCAGGGCAGCAGCTCAAGGCCCTGGTCGCGCACCTTGTCCAGTAACAGTTGGCAGGCTTCCGCTTCTGGCGGTTTGGGTTGCGCCAGGCTCTGGAGGTTGAGGGCTCCGAGCTCCAGGGTCCGGCGCGCTCGGACGCTGCTGCTGACGTCGTCCCAGAACACGGTGGTGCGCCAGTTCCCTTCCAATTCGGCGCGGGCTTGCAACCAGGTTTTCGGCAGGGCGAGGGCCAGTTGGATACGGGCATTACGTCCTCCCATATCGAGCCTGGCCACTGCGAGAGCTTCCTGGCCCAGCAAGGGGTCGCCCTCAGGCAGCTGGGCACCACGTCCTTGGCGCAACTGATAGCGACCGGGTTGCGCGTCGCGTTGCAGTGCGAGCCATTCGGGGAAGGCCGTGGCAATCAGGCGCGCTGCAATGGCCATGCTGTTGTCTTGCTCACAAGGCGGATCACTCCAGCCGGGCAAGTCCTCATCCGGTAGCGCCGGCAAGTGCTGAAGCTGGCGCTCCAGTTGTTGGCTGAGGCGTCGGATCGTGCCCATGCGGTCGCCTCCGCGTTGCTGCAAACGTTGCAGACGGGCGCCCAGGTCGGCGCCGTGGTCACGGGGATTGAGGGGATCGCGTTCGCTGAGCAGCGCGGCAAGATCCGCGCCGAGACCGCTGCAACCCCATGCGCGTGACTGCGCCAGGATCAGGGCGAGCCGTGGGTGGGTGCCGAGCTGGGCCAGCTGCTTCCCCAAGCGCGAGGGGGTGCCTGGGGTTGTCAGAGCACCCAGCGCTTTGAGCGCTTGTTGTCCTTCTTGCAGGGATGGCAACGGTGGGGGATCGAGCCAGGCCAGTTCTTCCCCGAGCCCTGCGCCCCAGACCGCCAGGCCGAGCACCAGGGGTTGAGGGTCACAGCGCAGCAGCTCTGGTGGATCTTGTGCTGGGCGCCGTTGCTGCTCTGCCGGTGACCACAAACGCACGCACTGACCTGGGCCTTGTCGGCCAGCTCTGCCTCGCCGTTGGTCCGCGCTGGCCTGGCTGGAAGGAACGGTCACCAAGCCTTCCATGCCAGTGCCAGGCGAATACTGGGTGTGGCGACTGAGGCCGCTGTCGATCACCAGGCGGACGCCGTCAATGGTGAGCGAGCTTTCGGCAATGGCGGTTGACAGCACGATCCGCCCCTCGAGGTCGGAACGGCAAGGGCGCAGCACCTGTGCTTGTGTGGCCAGTGCCTGTTGGCCATGGAGGCTGCAGATCTCCCATCGAGCGAGGGAGCTCGCTTGTTCCAGCTGGTCGCGGCAGCGTTCGATTTCGCGCAGTCCGGGCAAAAACACCAGCACGGTTGGCGGAGACGTCGCAGGCAGCTCTGGGGGTGGCTGATCAAGCAGTGCAAGGCCATGGGCTTCCACAGCTCTGAACACCGTGTGGCTCAGGGGTTCATCCGCACGGGGTGGCAGGTGGCTGGTGCTGACTGGATAGGCCCGTCCTTCGCTGGTGAGCACGTTGGCCTGTGGCAGCCGTGCTTTGAGGTCGCTGAGGTCAAGGGTTGCTGACATCAGCAGCAGGGCTAGATCCGGCCTTAGAAGGGTCTGGGTGTCACGCACCAAGGCCAGGGCCAGATCACTGTCCCGTCCGCGTTCGTGGAATTCATCGAAGATCACGCAACTGATCCCCTCCAGTTCCGGATCGGCCTGGAGGCGGCGAAGAAACAAGCCGGCAGTGAGCACTTCCAGCCGGGAGCGACTGCTGCGTTTGCTTTCATGGCGCACCGCATAACCCACCCGTTCCCCGAGGGGTTCATTGAGCTGATCTGCAAGACGCGAGGCGGCGGCTTTGGTGGCCAGCCGTCGAGGCTCCAGCATCAGCACTGTGCCCTCCACGGGAGGGATCTCAGGCCATTGACCGAGTAATGCCCGAGGCACCCGGGTGGTTTTCCCGGCTCCAGGAGGAGCCTGCAGAAGGACAAGAGAGCCTGGCGAGAGCTCCTTGCGCAGGCGCTGCAGCAAGGAATCGATCGGGAAGGATCCCGATGGGGGTTGGGGCAATGCGGTCGCGATCAGCTGAATAGGTTGAGCAAGCCGAGAAGCAGCAGGCTGCTCAAAGCACCCATGGCAGCGAGCAGCCGTACCAGGGGGCCAAGTGACGCTCGAAGGGTGGCCATAAAGAAAACCTTAAAGGCCGTACTTGTTTTGTATAGCCCACCTGCGCCGGGCGTGCGGTAACGATTCGCACGCCTTAATAACGCCTGTGAAGGACGCCCTCCGATGGAGGGGTCAGCGCACGTGGCGTGCGCCATCAACGGGGTGATAGTCCTCGCCGGTCAGTTCCTCATAAACGATGGCGGGCAGACCGGTTTCAAACATGGTCTGCAGTGCTTCCTTCAGGTAAGGGTTCCAGCCACCGGTGCTCACCTGGCCATGGCGAACAGTCCAGTCCCAGGTGCCTTGAAGGTCCCGCGGAATGCGTCCTTCGCGGTCACGCCGAGCCACGAGATCGAGGGATTCGACAAGTCCAACCTGGATCGGTTGCTTGCCGTAGGCAGGGGTGAGGCTCAATTCCAGCCGCACGGGATCGTCTTTCAGCATCCGCAGCCGGAAACGAGGAGGCAATTTCACGGATTTGATCACCGCTGCCACGATCCGTGTTCGTTGATCCACCTTGGGAGTCCCCCCTACGAGTCCAATCGGCGCTTTCAGGGCTGCCGTGGCTCCAACCTTATTCAGTCGGGGTTCTCTGAGGGCTCCTGATCGCCACTGAAGCGCACCGTCAGAAGATCTTCTTCGGTCAGGCGACCGTCCTGATCCAGCAGTTCTGGGTGCACCGTCACTTTGCCCGTGCGGTCTTTGGAGGGGTGGGCGGCTTTGAACCCCTGCCCCATCACCCGGAAGGCTTGCCAAAGCAGCAGCACAAAAACGGCGCCGTAAACCAAGGGGAACAGGCTGTTGAGCATCGCGTCAAAGCTGGGTGTCGCGGTGGACCCTGCGCTCTGGGTCCTCGTGCATCCCTCCATCTTCGCTGTTCCGGTCGCATCCAGTCACGTCTGCGCCGGCAATCCACGCGGTTCTTCGCCTCTTTCCTGTCTACGGTCGGTCGATCGTTGGCCTGAAGTGACAACCATGTCCGCTCGGCGATCCATCCCGCTGCTGATGGCGGCTTCGGCGCTTGCCATCCCTCTGTTGCCGTTGGCTCCGGACGCCACAGTTCAGGCGGCACCGGCCACCCAAGCGTTGATCACGCCCCGGTCGTTTGTGGCGGAAGCGGTCAAACGCAGTGGCCCCGCGGTGGTGACCTTGGAGACCAAGCGCACGGTTCAGACCGGCGGGCTGTCAGGTTTGCCCAGGGGCTTGATGATGGACCCGGTCTTCCGGCGCTTCTTCGGGCTCCAGGGGCCTCTCGCTCCTCGTTCAAGGGTGGAAACCGGACAGGGCAGTGGGGTGATCTTTGAAGCTTCCGGTCTGGTCCTCACCAACGCCCACGTGGTGGAAAAGGCTGATCAGGTGATGGTGGGGTTGCCGGATGGGCGTCGGGTTTCCGGCCGGGTGCTTGGTCAGGACAGCCTCACGGATCTGGCTGTGGTGCGTCTCGATCAGGGCGGCCCGTGGCCCACGGCGCCCCTCGGGAATTCCGACGCTTTGCAGGTGGGCGACTGGGCCATTGCTGTGGGCAATCCCTTCGGTTTGGAAAACACCGTCACCCTGGGGATCATCAGCAATCTCAATCGCAATGTGTCCCAGCTGGGAATTTCAGGGAAGCGACTCGACCTGATTCAGACCGATGCAGCGATCAATCCAGGCAACTCCGGCGGCCCACTGCTCAATGCAGCTGGCGAAGTGGTGGGCATCAACACCTTGGTGCGTTCAGGCCCTGGAGCCGGTCTGGGTTTTGCGATCCCCATCAATCGCGCTCGTGTGATTGCGAAGCAGCTCGCCAGCACCGGTCGGGCCAGCCATCCGATGGTGGGCGTCACCCTCTCGGCCGTTCCTGCACCTCGCCCCGGCACCCCTAATCCCCATGGCGCAGTGGTGCGTTCTGTCGTGCCTAATGGACCAGCCGCTAGGGCTGGATTGCAGGCGGATGATGTGATTGTGGTGATTGCTGGATCACCGGTCAAAACCCCAAGCGATGTGGTTACGGCCATCGATCGCAATGGCGTCAATCGCCCCTTGAAAGTGGAAGTTCAAAGGGGAAGCCGGCGTGTGACGGTGACCATGACCCCGACGGAAATGGGTTCGTTGCAGCGTTGAGCCGAATGAGCGAGGTCAGGAGTCGGAATCGCGCAACTGTTCAACACAGCGGGTGACGCATTCACCGTCATCAAGAGAGCACGTGGTGATGCATTGGAAATAGGTTTCGACCGAATCCCAGGTCTGCTCGTGCTGTTGATCGGCATTCAGGCCGTTGTCGCTATTTGGGCCGTCATGGTTGGCGTGGAGGCTTGTCATGGCGGGCCCGAAAAGACAGTGAAGTCAGCCTATGCAGACAAAACTGGTCGGTAAAGAGAAATAAGTCTTCCTGCCTAACCGAGTGTGAAGTTTCGTCTTGCGCTTCGCGTCTGATCTGGTATCAGCCTTTCTTGCGTTTGGCCTGTTTCTGCTTCTGTTTCTCCTGATTGGCTTTGCGTTTGGCTTCTTTGTCTGCTGCAGCCTTGACGAGACGGTCCTGCTCGGCTTCCTCCTGCTTCTTTTGCAAGTAGTAGTCGTAGTCGCCGCGATAGAGGATCAGTTCTCCATCGCGGAGTTCGACGATCCGATTGGCGACCCTGGAGATGAAATAGCGGTCGTGGGAGACCAGGAGAGCTGCGCCGTCATAGTCACAGAGGGCGTTCTCGAGCATCTGCTTGGCGGGAATATCGAGGTGGTTGGTGGGCTCATCCAGCACCAGCAGATTGCAGGGGGTCAGCAGCATCAGGGCCAGGGCCAGCCGTGCTTTCTCCCCGCCGCTGAGTTTGCCGACTTCCTTAAAGACGCTGTCATTGCTGAAGCAGAAGCTGCCGAGTAGGGAGCGCACCTGGGTTTGGGTCCAGTCCGGCACCGCTTCAAACAGAGTGTCGATCACCGTTTTGGTGAGATCCAAGGCTTCCGCTTGGTTCTGCTCGAAGTAGCTGGCGATGATGTTGTGCTCTCCGAGCCCCGCGCTGCCTTCATCAGGGGTCTCGATCCCCATCACCAGGCGCAACAGGGTGGATTTGCCGGCGCCATTGGGGCCCACAAAGGCGATCCGGTCGCCGCGCTCCACTTCCAGTTCCGCGCCAAGAAACAAGATCTTGTCGCCGTAGGAGTGGGTGAGGTTTTCGAATCGGGCCACCTCGCGGCCTGAGCGAGGTGCAGGTGGGAATTGAAAACTGGGTCCGCTCACGCTCTCCACTGGAGCGTCCACCAGCTCCACCTTGTCGAGCTGTTTCTCACGGCTCTTGGCTTGGGTGCTCCGGGTCGCACTGGCTCTGAACCGATCGATATAGGCCTGCTGGCTTGCGATCTCCTTCTGCTGACGGTCAAACGCAGCTTGGGTGGCTTCCCGCTCCTGGGCCTTCTGCTCGAGGTGGGCGGTGTAGTTGCCGAGGTAGGCGCGTGACACCCCGCGTTCGGTGCTCACGATCTGGTTGCACACTCGGTCGAGGAAGGTGCGGTCGTGGCTGATCACGACAAGAGCCGCGGTCTGTTCGGTGAGATATCCCTCCAGCCATTGAATGGTTTCCACATCGAGGTGGTTGGTGGGCTCGTCGAGCAGGAGAAGGTCGGGATCCTGAAGCAGGATTTTGCCCAGGGCGATGCGCATCTGCCATCCGCCGGAGTAGTCCGCGACGGTGCGTTCTGCTCCTTCCGGTGTGAAGCCAATGGTGGGAAGCAGTTTGTCGATCCGAGCTTCCAGTTCGTAGCCGTGCAGGGCTTCAAAGCGGGATTGCAGCCGTCCGAGCTCGTGAATCAATTGGTCGAGATGCTCCGGGTCCTCAGCTGCTTTGTCTGATCCCATGTCCGCCTCCACCTCCCGTTGGCGGTTCAGCACTTCGGCGGCTTCCCCGAAGGCCTGGAAGAGCTCTTCCCGCACGGTTCGTTGCGGGTCCACATCAAATTCCTGCTGCAGATAGGCGATCCGGGGTTCCCCTTGACGCACCACCTGGCCGGACGATGGTTCTTCGAGGCCGGCAATGAGGCGCATCTGGGTGGATTTGCCAGCACCGTTCACGCCCACCAGGCCAATGCGATCGCCTGGCTTGACCTCCCAGGTCACATCTTTCAGCACCTCTCCCGTGGGGTAGATCTTGCTGACGCGCTCCAGTCTCAGCACAGGTGTGGGGGCATGCGCCCCACATCATCCCGTGCGGAGGGGGCGATGCAGACTGGACTGCGCGAGAACGGAGCTCCGAGGCCATGCGGCGACTGGAACAGGTGACTGCGCTCGTGGTTGCCGCAGGTCTAGCGATCGTGAGCTATTGGCTCTTTTTCAGCTGGGCAGGCGGTGGTGGCTACAGCCGCCAGAAACAGCGCTCTGAGTCGGGCTGTGTTCAGACTGCGCTCCGTGGACCATGTCTGCCTCGAGGCGGCGGACATCAGCAGCCAAGCTGACAGCCAACAGGCCCATGGCCGAGACGGTTAGAGACCGCCTCTGGCTTTGATCAGCCACTGCTTGGTGAGGTCGTCATCGAGGCTGCTGATGTGCGCTTTGACCTCTTCGGGTGTCACCGGTAACCCCAGGGACTGGCCGACCTCGCAAATGGCCGCGATCGCTCCGCTTGGATTTTGGAGCGCCTGGCGAAACAGGCCATTGGTGAGCTCGTGATCACTCTCGATCCTGCGGTAGAGCTCAGCGGCGTTGCTCATGAAGAGGGTGGCAACTCTCCCTCAAGCTATTCCCGGTTGCCGGTTTTGGTCTGCCGCTGTTGCGATCCTGCTGATTGATCGCTCCTGGAGCCGTGTTCTCTCCCTCGGCGTCTTGTGTTGGTCGGCAGGCAGTTGGGCAATCAGCTGTTCGCTAAAGAGCTGTTCGTCAACGAGCTGTTCGTTAACAAACTGTCAGGCAGCACTCTCGAGGTCGGAATCGCGCAGTCCTGATGCCGATGCATCTTCCATACTGCGGGCATCCATGCAGAGCACTTTGCGCAGCTGGGCGTAGTTGGCCGCCTGAGATTGACGCCCTTCCTGCACAGCGCCGAACTCGGCCCTTTGCAGCACATGGTGCAGATGGGTGAGTAGATACGTGCTGATCACCGCTGATACGAGCACGTCACTGTTCTCTTGGCTGCGCCGAGCAGGGGCGTTGCGCCTGCGGCGTGCCGAGGTGCTGGTTGCAGCACGGGGCGTGCGGCGGCTGGGGGGCGTCTTAGGGAGCTCAGGGGCCGTCTTGCCTGTTGCTTCGGTGGCATTCCCAGTGCTGGGCGCCTGACTGGCTGATCGGGGCATGGGCTCTCCGGATGGGTGAGCAAGGTGCTGAAGCGTGACCACAGCATAGTGCTGGATACTATCCTTGCGCATCTGACTACACTCTGAAGTAGCTCTGACGCACTCAGGGGCATGGCCACCCGCCAAACCTCATCCAGTGGCAAGCCGAAGTCGCCTCGGATTCAGGTGGTGCTGCCGGAAGAGCTGTGCGAACGGCTGGCTGCCCTGGCCGAGCAGGAGTCGCGCACGGTCAGCAACATGGCCAAGGTGCTGATTCAGCAGGGCGTGCAGCGTTTTGAACAGGGTGCGCCCCAAGCTCCTGTGGTCCAGGCAAGGCCACGAGACTCCGCTCAGATTCGTTCAGAACTCGAAGCCCAGCCGGCGCGTCGGCTGCGGGGTGCGCCCCGTCGGCTGCGCCTGTATCGCCCTGGCTGATGGAAGCCTCTTCAGATGCCAGGGGGCTGTGCCAGCACGCCCAGCACACAGGCTCTGCTGGCTCCGGTGACCGCCGGAGCATTGCCGCAATGGCCGCGGTGATGCCACCAGGCCAGTAGGGCGAAGACCAGTGCTTCCCTGCTCTCCGCTGGCAGGCCCAGGTCATCACTGCGGCGCACGCGTAGGCCCCAGCAGCGGCGTTGCAGTTCTTTCATCAGCACAGGATTGTTGCTGCCTCCTCCGGCCACCACCAGTTCAAAGGGGCGCGGCAGTCCGCGATTGGTCAGTTGGTCGAGATCCTGGGCGACCACGGCGGCGCTAAACGCGGTGAGCGTGGCGATGCAGTCATCAGGATGGTGGCCCTTCAGCTCCAGCAGGCGTCGCTGAAGGTCCTTGCGTCCGAACAGTTCGCGCCCGGTTGATTTGGGTGGCTGCTGCTGCAGGTAGGGCTCCTGCAGCCAGCGGCTGAGCACGGAGTCCTGGATTCGTCCGGCCGCGGCACGACAACCGTCCCGGTCCACATGCTGCCGGCCTTCGCTGAAATGCTCCACCGCCAGGTCAATCAGGGTGTTCGCGGGGCCGCAATCCCAGCCGAGCACAGGGGCATGGCGATCGGGACCTGTGCCGGGCGGGATGAGGGTGAGATTGGCAATCCCTCCAAGATTGAGCAGAGCGCGCCAGCCGGATGCTGCTCCCAGGAGCGCAGCGTCCGCCATCGGCACCAGCGGTGCGCCTTGCCCGCCGAGGACGAGATCGGCGGCGCGAAAGTCATGCACCACCGGTCGCTGCAACAGATGCGCCAACAGCGGTGCCTGAAGCATCTGCCAGCTGGTTCCCCGCTTCGCAGGCTCACCGTCTCGGGCTTGGGGAGGGCGATGCCACAGGGTTTGTCCATGGCAACCCACCAGTACCGCCTCCCCGTCGGGATCACAGGCCCGTGCGGCGGCCGCCTGGTGTTCGGTGATCTCTTCCGCTAAGTCGAGTAGGGCAGCTGCGGAGTGGGGGTGCCCTTGCCCTGCTGACACGATGCGTTGTTGAAGGTCATTGGCATAGGCCAGGGATGCACTGCGCAACAGGTGCCAGCGCGGATGCTGCGGGGGGCCTTCGAAACTCGCCAGTACCGCATCAACGCCGTCGGCGCTGGTGCCACTCATCAGGCCCAGAACGCGCATGCGATCAATCCTTGGGCAGGTCTTGGAGATCGTCGATCAGACCCATCACCACCAGCACGTTGCCCTCCACAAGCATGTGGGAGGCCGGTGGATTCACCGTCAGTTCTTTGGCTGGTCCTGCCGCTAGAACGTTGACGCGGTAGTTCTTGCGCAGGTTCAGATCGCGCAGTGATCGACCAACAAAGCGACTTGGCACTTTGATCTCCTCGATGCAGTGGCGCTCATCGAGCTCCAGCCGCTCCATCAAGTTGGGCCGCACCAGTTCCAGGCCGAGCCGTTCTCCCTGCATGCGCGAAGGGAACACCACGCGATCCGCACCGACACGTTTGAGCATTTTTTCGTGCAGGTCGCTGGTGGCCCGGGCGATCACCCGTCGGACCCGTGTCCCTGCACTGTCTTTGGCGATCAGGGTGGCGGTGATGCTGGCTTCGATCGGTTCACTCATGGCCACCACCACGGTGTCCATGTCGAGGATTCCCGCGGCACGCAGGGATTCCTCGTCGGTGCAGTCGACCACGCGGGCTTCAACGGAAGGCAACTGCTGACGGAGCTCTTCGATGGCGCGGGGGTCGCGATCGACAGCCAGCACCTCAGCGCCGTTTTCCAGCAGCTGTTGGCAAACGGCGCTACCGAAGCGGCCAACGCCCACAATCCCAAAGCTCTGCAGCTGCTCGCCTTGGGCCTGAGACCAGTGCCACCACTCCCTCATGCCCGTCGCTCCAGCTCAGACATAGAGATCATCCCGCGGAAAACCGATTCGATTCTGACGATTGTTGCGTTCGCGCTTGAGGGTCTCCCAGATCGCGCTCAGCAGCAACAGGATCCCAAGGCGACCCACAAACATCCCCACGACCAAAACCAGTTGACCGAACTGGCTCAGTTTTTCGGTGACGCCGAGGTCGAGGCCGACGGTGGCGAAAGCCGAGATGCAGGTGAACAGCAGCTCGAGGAAGGTGAACGGTTCGTCCCCCTTGAGGTTGCTGCTGAGGGCCAGCAGCAGGGCCATCCCCAACACGAACAACAGGGACGCCACGGTGATGCTCACAGCCCGCAGCACAACCTTGTCGGAGATCTCACGGTTGCGGATCACCACCTCTTCGCGGCCCAGCAGGGTGGATCGCGTGGCCGCCATCAGAGCAACCACCGTGGTGGTTTTGATGCCGCCTCCGGTTCCGCCGGGGCTGGCGCCGATGAACATCAACGTCATCAGCAGCAGGAGCCCCGAGTCGGAGACACTCGCCAGCGATAGCTGCACGGTGGTGAATCCCGCGGTGCGCGAACTCACGGATTCGAATAAGGCACTCATCAGCCGTTCTGGCCAAGCCATGCCCGTGAGCAGTTGCCCTTGGGTAAGGCTTTCGGTGACCAGCAGTCCCAGGGTGCCCACAGCGATCAGGATCGCGGATGACCGCAGCACCAGACGGGTATGGAGACTGAGGTTGCGGCGTTGGAGGCGCTTGCGGTTGCTCCAGAGGTCGCTGGTGACGCGCCAGCCGAGGCCTCCGAGCACGATCAGCAGCAGCACCACTCCATTCACCACTCTGTTGGTGCGGTACTGCTCAAGGCTGTCGTGCCACAACCCGAAGCCAGCGTTGTTGTAAGCCGAGATGCTGTGGAAGAGCGCGGCCCATAACCGTCCTCCACCGCGGGGGAGGTCAGTGAATCCGTAGAAATAGAGAACGACCGCTCCAAGCAGAATCAGAACGGCCGCCGTCAGGGCGATTCCTCTGAATGTGGATCCAACGCCGCCGACGCCGAATTCGTCGAGGGTCTGGCCTCGATCAAGGCGGCGGCGCAGTGCTGTGCCGCGCACCACAAATCCCTGCAGGAAGGTGGTGATCGCCATCAAACCCAGGCCTCCCACCAGGATCATCAGGGCAAGCACCCCTTGACCGAAGCCGGTCAGATCGTGGCCCACATCGATCACGCTCAGCCCGGTCACCGTGACGGCTGAGGCAGCAGTGAAAAAAGCTTCCCAGAGCCCCACGCTGGGCCCAGAGCACAGCGGTGTGGCCAACACCAGGGTGCCGGCGGCCACCACCAGCAGGCCAGTCACCACTGTGAATTGGGGCACCGTGAGCCGGCGATACCAGGCCTGGGTGCGGTGGATGGCGGTCGGAATCGGCATCGATCAGACGGTGCCGTAGTGCCAGAGGATTAGAGCAGGAACCAGAAGGCACATCAGCACGGTGAGACCAGCTCCGAAGCGGGGTACGTCCAGGAAGTGGTACCGACCTGGACCAAACACCATCAGGTTGGTCTGGTAACCGATTGGTGTCAGAAAGCACTGGCTGGCCCCAAACAGGACCACCAGAAGCATGGCTTGGGCAGGAATCCCAAGCGGTTGGGCGAGCTGAGTGGCGACGGGGATCAGCAGAGCAACGGAGGCAGCATTGCTCATCACATTGGTGATCAAGGTGGTGACCAGGAAGATCATCACCAGAGACCAGTAGGCGGGCCATTGCAGAAGCAGTCGCTCCAGGTCTGCGGCCAGACCATCGGCCAGACCACTGGTTTGCAGGGCAACACTGAAGCTTGAGAGGGAACCCAGCAATAGGATCACGTCCAGGCGGATCGCCCGTTGCACCTCCCCAGGGCGTAGGCAGCGGACCAGCACCAGAAGCACCACCGCCAGCAAGACGGCCGCCACCAGGGGAATCGGCGTGACCGTGGGGATCAGCAGCATGAGCAGGGCAATCGTGACCGCCAGGGGCTTGCGCCGCACTGTGGGCAGATCGTTTTCGAGCTGATCGAGGACCAGGAGATCGTTGCTGGCCTGCAGTCCCCGAATGGCATCGAAGGGTGCCTGCAGCAGCAGCACGTCTCCTTCCCGGAGCACGGCCTGGCCCAGCCGTTCCTGCACGGTTTGCTGGCCGCGGCGCAGGGCGAGCACGGTGGCGTTATGCCGCTGACGGAAACGAAGTTCCCGCAGGCTGGCACCCGCGAGGGTGGAGCCTGCCGGCAGCAGCACTTCCACGGTTTTCTGACCGCTTTCATCGCTGCTGAACAGCGGATTGTCGCCAACGCTCAGTGCCATGGGATTGGCTGGTGGCTGGTTGGCTTCGGCCAGCTGAATGGTGTGTTCCTGCTGAAGACGCAGCAGATCTGCTCGGGTGACTCGCAGCAGCAGCCTGTCGCCGGCTTCAAGACGGCGGTCGGCTAAGGGAGGCAAGACCCGCTCGCGTCCGCGTTGCAGCTCCAAAACGTCGACATCGAAGCGTCGCTGCAGCCGGCTGTGGCGCAGGGTCTGGCCCACCAGGCTGGAGTTGGAGGGGATGCTGACTTCGGTGAAATAACCGATCTGGGATTGGTCGGTGCCAAGTCGCTCACTGGTGTCTGAGCGATTGGGCAGGAGGCCAGATGCCACCAGCATGTAGGCCGAGCCGGCGAGCCAGACCGGAATGCCAATGGCCGTGAAGCTGAACAGCTCGAGTGTCCCGAAGCCCAGCTGGCGGCTGATGTCGCTGGCGAGCAGGTTCACCGAGCTTCCCAGCAGGGTGAGGGTCCCCCCCAGCAAGGTGGCAAACGACAGTGGCAGCAGCACCCGGGATGGCGAGATGCTTCGCCGATGACACCAGGTCTCGATCACCGGCAGCAGGCTTGCCACCACGGGAGTGTTGGGCACCACACCGGAGATCGGACCCACCACGAGCGAGAGCAGCGCCACCATGCGCCGGGAGCTGCGGATGCGCTCCGATGCAATCAGTTCACGCAGGCGGTCGAGGGCTCCACTGCGGAACAGCGCTGCTGAGACGGCAAACAGCCCCATCAGTGTGATCAGGGCTGGGCTTCCGAATCCCGCCAGACCCTGTTCCGGGGTGAGCACACCCGTGCTCATCAACAAAGCAACGCTGAGCAGGCCGGTCAGTTCCGGTGCGAGTGCTCCCGTGACGAACAGCACGACAGCCAGACCCAGCACCGCCAGGGTGATCTGGGCTTGCGGGTTCTGCAGCGCCGCACTCAGTTCGACCATGGAGGAGCGGGCCCGTCGGGCTTCGGCATGGCCACCGTAGAGGTGCCTGTTTCGACCTCCCAGAACTGCCGTTCCAAGCGTTGCTTCAGTCCTTGCAGTCCGGTGCCATCGGTGGCAGAGATAAAGATCACCTCAGATTCCTGCTCAGTGATGGCATCAATCGCTTCCAGCTGGCATCGGTCGATCTGATTGGCCACCACGAGTCGGGGTTTGTTGCAGTCCAGATCTGTCAGCAGACGATGCACCGCGGTGAGCTGCGCTTGCCAGTCAGGATCCGCCAGATCCACGACCAACAGAAGGACATCGGCGTCCAGGGCTTCCTCCAATGTGGCCCGGAATGCTTCCACCAAGGCATCGGGAAGGTCGCGGATGAAGCCCACCGTGTCGGTGATCAGCAGCTCCCGGGCGGCAGCGGCGGGTTGAGGCAGGGTCAGGCGTCGGGTGGTGGGATCGAGGGTGGCAAACAGTTTGTTTTCCGCCAGCACTTTTTTGTGTTCGCCTTTCACGCACAGGGCATTGAGTAGCGACGATTTGCCGGCATTGGTGTAACCCACCAGCGCCAGCCTGGGCAGGCCTTCGCGGCGGTCTCGCAGTCGGGCGCGATGCTCCTCCAGTTGTTTGGTGCTTCTGCGCAGGGCCTCAATCCGTCGGCTGATTGCTCGTCGGTCCTTCTCGAGTTGGGTTTCGCCCGGTCCTCGGGTCCCGATGCCGCCCCCCTGACGGGAGAGGCTGCGTCCCCGCCCGAGAAGGCGTGGCAAGCGGTACCGCAGCTGGGCAAGTTCCACCTGGATGCGTCCTGCGGCGCTTGCGGCGCGTTGGGCAAAAATGTCGAGGATCAGTTCACTCCGGTCCATCACCGGGCAGTCGAGCCAGCGTTCGAGGTTGCGGGCTTGCACTGGGGAAAGTTCGCGGTCGGTGATCACCAATGAGGCGTTGTGCCGACGCACTTCGAGGGCTGCTTCTTGGAGTTTGCCTGTGCCCCAGAGCGTCTGGGGGTTGGCGCTCGACTGTTTCTGATGGCACACCATCACCGGATTGGCACCTGCACTGCGCACAAGGCCCTCCAGTTCGGCGAGATCCCGTTCGTTGCGTTTGGGATCGCTGCTGTTGAGGGTGAGCAGCAGCACCCGCTCCTCACCTCGGTGTGCTGCGGCAGATGGGGCGGAGTTGGCTGCTGTCGCAGTGTTGTTCACTGCGGGGAGATCGTCGTTGCACAGAGGCTGCAGCTGATCGCTGCCCACCGCACTCCAGCCCAGGGGGGCGCTTGGGTCCGGCCTCCAGGCCCCTGCCCGCCAGAGGCCGCCGGCCTTGGGCTGACAGGGATAGCGCAGCCAGCTGTCGGGCTTGAGATCGAGGGCGACCACAGACTCCCGTGCATCAGGGCTCAGGCTTGCGTCAGCCTGGCCTTTCAGGCAGCTGATCAGGCGCCAACCTCCTTGGTCATCGGATCGTCGGCGGGAGTTGGCAGGGAGGTGAGAGAGCAGTTGGCCTGATTCCGTCAGAGGACCGACCCAGAGCAGGCGACACAACCCTCTGGTGTCCACCAGCAAATGAAGAGGTTGCTCAAGATCGATCACCAGCTCTGCCAAACGCTCCAGTGCCAGCAGGTCAGCACCGCCTCCTTGGGGATGGCGCCGGTGTCCGAGGCGTTCGGCCTGTCGCACTTGTGAGGGACGCAGGCCTTTGGTGCGTCCGGCCAGATGGGTTTGTTTCAACGGCTCAGGAGCCAGGCTCCAGCTGATCGCAAGCCCAGCGAAAGCCTTGGGAACCGGGCGAGGTAGGTGAGACGCCGCAACTTGAAGGCCAGCGGGCCGGCGAGGGTGATACCCATGCCGGTGATCGTGGCTTTTCCGATCCCCAGGCTGAGCATTTCGCCGAGATCTCGGTATTCAAAAGGCTCGGGTTGTGTCCCCTGCTGCAGGGCGATCAATGTGTTGGCCGCGGCTTCCCCCTGCTGCATCGCAACCTGGGCTGTGCAAGGCCATGGGGTTCTTTCGGCACCATCCGCCTGATCACGCATGGCCAGATCTCCCAGCACCAGGCAATCGGGTAAATCCTGACTGCAGAGCGCCTCATCCACCGCCAGGCGGCCGTTGCCGGCGGTGATCTCGGGGATCAGCTGGGGGCGTCTTGGTTTGTTTCCCGCTGTCCAGATCAATCCTTGATGGGGGAGCAGTGTGGATTGATCGCCTTTGCGGAGGCTGACGTTGTTTGGCGCGACGGACTCCACGCAGGTGTTCAGGTGGCAGTGCACGCCCTGTTGTTCCAGGCATGCTTCCGCTTGTTCGCGGTTAAAGGCCTTGGCCATGGGAAGGATGCGATCGCCCTGTTCGATCAGATGCAGGCTGATTCGCCCTTCGGTGAGGTCAGCCAGCTTGCAGGCCAACTCCACTCCGGCGGCGCCGGCCCCGACGATCACCAGAGCGGGCACCGCATCGTTCACAGTTGCTCCCTGGCGTTGCAGGTCCTTGATGCGCTGCCGAAGGGCGGTCACATCGTCAGGGGAATGGAACTGCAGGGCATGGTCTTTGACCCCTGGCACTCCGAAATCATTGGGTTGCGAGCCAGTGGCGAGCACCAACCGGTCGTAGCCGAGTCGTTGGCCGGACGCGGTATGCACCTCTTTGTTTGTCCAATTCACGGCACTGACGCGGTCATGAATGACAGCGATGCCAGAGCTGTTGAGAAGCGTGTCGTAGCTGGGAACGACTTCCCAGGGCTGCATTTCACCGCTGAGCAGTTCGTAGAGCAGCGGCAAAAAGGTGAACTGTTTCCGGGGTTCCACCAAAACGACCCCAGGTCTCGGCCTCAGGCGGCTAAGCCTGAGGGCCACAGTGAGGCCTGCAAATCCTCCGCCGACGATCACCACGGGCCGTGCAGTCTCCCCCTCAAAGCCAGTGGATCGGGCGGTCATTGCGCAATGAAGGAGTGAAAACGACCATAGGCATTCGGTTGGGACCGGCGGCATTAGAGAATGGGTTAATGACTGAAGGCCTCACCACTGCCGCCGCGGCACGACAAACGTCATCCGCGGTTGCCGGGTCGGCCGAGGATGTGGCGCTGCTTGAGCGGCTTGCGCCTGTTGAACGGCTGGCCTGGGCACACCAACGCTTCGGCGATGGTTTTGCGATCACCACCAGTTTCGGGATCCAGTCGTCGGTTTTGCTGCACATGCTCAGCACCCTGGAGGGTGCCCAGGCAATTCCGGTGATCTGGGTCGATACCGGATATCTTCCGGCTGAGACCTACCGCTACGCCGCCCAGCTGTGTGATCGTTTCCGGCTCAATCTGCGGGTGGCCCAGAGCGAGCTCTCCCCCGCGCGGATGGAGGCCTTGCACGGCCAACTCTGGGACACCGGCAACGTCGAAGACTTGGAGCTGTATCACCAGATCCGCAAAGTGGAGCCGCTGGAAGCCGCAATGGCTTCTCTCGATGTCCAGTGCTGGGCCAGTGGTGTTCGTCGTGGTCAGACGGATCACCGCAGCTCCATGGGATGGCTGGAACCCATTCGAGGACGTCTCTCCTTGAGGCCTCTCCTCAGCTGGACGCCACGGGATGTCTTCTATTACATGCAGGAGCATGACCTCCCGCAGCATCCTTTGTTCGATCAGGGCTACTCCACCGTGGGTGATTGGCACTCGAGCGCTCCCGACGGTTCTGAACAATCCGGGCGAAGCACGCGTTTTGGTGGGCTCAAGCAGGAATGCGGCATTCATCTGCCCGGAGTGATGGGCGATGGCATCTAGGCATGCCTGAGGGCAGCCATGCTCTGCTGATCGGCAACAGTCGCTGGCATTGGGCTGTTCACTCCCCACTGGGTTGGTGTTTTGAACACACCCAGCCCGATCCAGGCCGTTTGGATCAGGTGGATCTGATCGGCTGGGCAGCGGTGGGCCCGGTGCCTGACCATCCGCTCCTCCGCCAGTCCAGGCGCATTGCCCTGGCCGATGTGCCTCTGCAGGGACTGCCCCCCTGGCTGGGAGTCGATCGTGCTCTGGGGGGGTGGGCGGCTTGGGGGGCCGCAAGCCCTTCAACGCAGGAGGGCCTACTTGTTGCCGATGCCGGAACGGTGCTCAGCCTCACTCGGGTGCGAGCTGATGGCAGCTTCGCAGGCGGCCAATTGGCGGCGGGGTTTGGCTTGCAGTTGCGTGCGATGGCTGCCGGCACCAGGGATCTCCCCGCACCGGAAAGGCTTGGCCCTGTGCCCCATGACCTGTTCCCTCAGCCCACAGTGGAGGCGATGCAGCGCGGCGCGGTTCAATCGTTGCTGGGTCTGCTGCTCGAGGCCCAGCACCAGTGTGCTTGGCCCCTGTGGTTATGCGGTGGCGACGCCCCCCTGCTGTTCGAACAACTCTGCGAGAGGGGGGCTGATGTACGCCATGCCCCTGATCTGGTGATGGAGGGGCTGGTGGCTCTGCTCAGTTGAGCCCCAGGTCCGTCAGGATCTGATCCGCCATGGTCTCGGCCTTCACTTTGCGGTAGATCAGTTCGAGGTTGCCGTCGGCATCGATCACGAAGGTGTGACGCATCATGCCCATGTATTCGCGGCCCATGAATTTCTTCAGGCCGTAACTGTCGTAGCTCGTGGCCACGGCACAGGGCTCTTCATCCGTGAGCAGTGTGAACGGCAGCTCCTGCTTGGTGATGAAGCGCTGGTGGGAGGCGGCGTTGTCTTTGCTGATGCCGAGCACCGTGATGTCGTGCTGCTTGAAGCTGTCCCAGCGGTCGCGAAAATTGCAGGCTTCCTTGGTGCAACCGGGTGTGGCGTCCTTGGGATAGAAGTAGATCACCACACGTTTCCCTTTCAGGGAGGACAGCTGCAGCGATGCCCCGTTCTGGTCCGGGAGAGTGAAATCAGGTGCGGGATCACCGATTTGAAGCGGCATGTCTACGTGCTGAGAGGCCGCGGCGCAGCGTACCCGCCCTCTGGCTGTTGCCGTTGTCTCATTCAGCTCCAAGTGGCGAGTTGTCGTCCCAGGAGCAGGACTGGGCAGGGACTTTGCCCGCTCCCCGCAGCGACCACTTCCGCTGGTCACGCCGTTGGATGCGTCATCTGATCTCGGACCTGCTCCAGGTCCCCGCTGCTGAGCTGCCTCTGCAGGCCCCGCCGGGTCAGGCGCCTGAGCTTGCGTGCGGATGGGGCTTCGTCAGCCTGAGCCACTGCCCCGATGCATTGCTGGTGGCATGGAGTCCTTGGCGGATTGGGGTGGATCTGGAACGCGCAGATCGGAGAGTCCCCGCGGATGCTCTCGTGCGCCGTTTTTTTTGCCGTGCGGAGCAGGATGCACTGCTGGCGCTATCTGATCATCAGCAGCGTCAAGCGGTGCTCGAACATTGGTTGCGCAAGGAAGCGGCGATCAAATGGCAGAGAGGCAGCCTGGCGCGTGACCTTGCGCACTGGTGTTGTGAGCCTGACGGCAACCTTGTGGTCGATCATCGCGATGGAACGCAACTTTGCTCTGACCTTTGGCGGCAGGGGGATTGGACATTGGCCCTTGTGGCCTCTCAGGGAGATATCGCCGCTGCTGCCAATCCCATGCACCCAGGAATGCTTTGCCTAGCGTGAATGAAGGCTCCCGTTTGGAGTGGTTGTGGTGTGGTTTCGTTCTGCTTCAGCTCCGTCATGGGTGGCCGCAGGTTGTCTTGTGGTTTTAGGGATTGCTGGCATCCGGCAACCCCTGCATTCCTCTCAAGGACGCCCGGTTGCAGGACGCCCGGATCTGCTGATGGTGGATGGAGCGCTTCAACGGCGTGAGCTGACCCTGAAGCAGCGGCGTGATGCAGAGGCCCTGCTTGAGCAGTTCATTCGGGGCCAGATGACGCGCCATTACTGGGGCCATTTTGCGACTTCGCTCCGCGATCTGGGGCTGGATAGTGGGCCGCAGTTGGAGGCAACAGTCACGTCGACTCCCGCTGGAAGTGAGTTGTGGTTGCAGCCTCGACGCGGAAAAGAAGGTTATGCAGCAGAAGTGCGCCAAGGCGGTCCGCGAATTCTTCGCTGGCAGTGTCGAGGCCCATTGCCTGAGAAGGGTGTGCGCCTCAGCCTTGCGAATGGGTGCCCTGATGGATGGACCCAGATTGCATCACCATCATCTTGATTGGCGACTTCAACAATTGATGCAATTGCAGTGCTTCATTGTTGCCTGGCTGGCAGATCCATTGCGATGCGGTGATTGTCGCGACTTGATGATCCCTATCGGATCGTTTGTTTCATTCGCTGGCGGCTCTTGACGACAACACTGTTGGCACTTTCTTCCTCTGTGTCTAAAAAAGGTTTGACGTCTTCAATCGCCGTCCGTGTTCAATCGTCTCGCAGCCGGCCTTCTCGCTGGCGCAACTCTTTCCACCCTGGCTGTTTCAGTCGAAGCCGGCACCAAGCGCCCTGTGCGTTGGGAGACCGGCGGTGCTGTCTGGACCACCAGCAGCAGTGCTTTCAAGACCTTCTTCAGCGACGGTGACATCACCGATCGTGGCCTCGCTCAAGGCATCGCCGAGTCCGGTTGGACCGCCGATGAAATCCGCGAAGGCATGACCAAGACCTACGACGTTGATCTGATCGGCGTCTCCCGCTTCCTCTACTCCTCCGATGGTGAGGCGTGGCTGGATGAGCAGACCCGCAGCTACTTCCCCTACTGGATGAAGAAGAAGACCGCTGTAGTCGCTCTTCGTTCGGCGATCATCGCCGACTCCATTGATGGTCAGCTGTCTTCGGCCGGCATCATGAACAACCTGCCTGTTGATTTCGCTCTGGCTGACAACGGCAAGTCCGATGGCGCTCAGAACGTCTGTCAGCCTGGCTTGGAGCCTCCTCAGGACACTTCCCTGCTGTCTTGGTACGTGTTCCTGCCCAAGTGCGTTCAGGCCAATCAGATCCTGCCTGCTGAGCCCGCTCCTGCCCCTGCCCCTGTACGCGGCCTCTGGTGATCAGGGCGCAACGTCATTGGGCGTTGCCTTCGTTGTGCAGTCAGCCCCGGCCTATGCCGGGGCATTTTGTTGGCTAACCCGCGGCGCGGCGGCCACTGATGCGCAGGTGCAAAAGCCGTTGGGGGAGCTGAGAGCCGAGCACGGTTTTGAGCAGTCGGCGCAGCAAGGCTGCTTCCGATTCCCCCTGGGGACCATCGGCCAGTACGGCCCGAAAGGGGCGCCCTTCCCCCAGCCAGCGCTCCTGCAGGGAGCTGTCAACGGGGAGGCTGAGGGGCTCCTCCCACTGTTCGATCTCCAGTTGCCAACCCTGACGTCGCAGTGCAGCGAGCAACGTCTCCTGTTGTTGGGGTCTGTGCATCCAGTCGCCTTCGCGCGTGAGTAAGCCGTTGAGCAGCCCCTGCTCTTCGGGCGTCAGATTGCTGGGCTCGCAAAGCTGCAGCAAGGCTTCGGTGGGGCCTAGATCGGCGCCGCTGAGCAGAAGCCGTATCTGTGCTCCAGGGGAGCAGCGTTGATCGAGCTGTTGCAGCAACTGTGCCGTGGTGCGTTGGTTCAGGTCTTGGCGGTTGAGGCGTCCGGCCACCACCTCGAAGTGATGCTCAGCTGCGAGATCGGCGAGGGTGTCATCGCCCACGATGAGCTGAGGCCGCTGCAATGGGTCGAGTAGTTGCAGCTGCGCCATGAGCCGCTCATGTTCTGCCTGATTGGCACACAGGATGGTGAGGCCGCCATCGGCCACGGCCGCCAGCGGATCAAGACTCCACAGCAGGGAGGCTCCCCCCAGCATCAGCACCCGATCTGTGCGTTGCCATGTCAACTCTTGCCAGAGGCGTTTGCGCAGGCGTTGAAGACGTTCGCCGTCTTGGCTCAGTTGGCGTTGCAGCCAGCGCTCCAGATCTGGAATTTCGGGCCCACTGCTGACCAGCAAAGGGTGTTCATCCACGGCTTCCGCAGCGGCGGCGAGTTGGGCGGCACGACGCTCAAGCATGCGTTGGCGTCTTATGCCCTCCCAGCCCTGTTGGCTCGGGGTCCAGAACACTTCGCCTTGGAGCGCTGTTGGTAGGTACTGCTGGGCGACCCAGTGTTCCCGGAAGGCATGGGGGTAGCGATAGCCCTTGCCATCGCCGAAGGCATCGCCATCACGATGGGCGTCGCGAAGGTGACTGGGTATGTCCTGACGGGCGCTGGCCCGCACATGTTTGATCGCCTCGAAAATGCCGATGGTGCTGTTGCTCTTGTCAGTGTTCGCCAGATAAAGGGCTGCCTGGGCCAGGGGATAGAGGCCCTCCGGCAGCCCGATGCGCTCGAAGGCCGCGGCACAGGCTTCCACCACCACCACCGCCTGGGGGTCTGCCAGGCCGATGTCTTCACCGGCGGAGATCAACATGCGCCGGAAAATGAAGCGGGGATTTTCTCCCGCTTCCACCATGCGAGCGAGCCAGAACAGGGCTGCATCGGGGTCGGATCCACGCAGCGACTTGATGAAGGCACTGATCGTGTCGAAATGGGCATCGCCCTGTTTGTCGTAGAGAACGGCGCGCTGTTGGATCGATTCCTCTGCGATGGTGAGGTCGATGGCGATCGTGCCGCTGTCTTGATCCGCGGGCGTGCTTTCCACCGCCAGCTCCAGGGCATTGAGCAGGCTGCGGGCATCCCCATTGGCCACATCGACCAGATGGTCGATGGCTTCGCTTGTGATCGTCACTCGGCGATCGCCATAGCCCCGCTGCTGATCGGTGAGGGCACGGCTGAGCAGGTCCCGCAGGTCATCGGCGTCGAGGGTTTGCAGGCGGAACAGCCGGGATCGACTGACCAGGGCTTTGTTGACCTCGAAGTAGGGGTTTTCCGTGGTGGCCCCGATCAGGGTGAGGGTGCCGTTTTCTACCCAGGGCAGTAGGGCATCCTGCTGGGCGCTGTTGAAGCGGTGCACCTCATCGATGAACAGGATGGTGCGTAGGCCATGGCGATCCAAGCGTTGGCGGGCGGCATCCACTTCGGCGCGCAGGTCTTTGACGCCGGCCAGCACCGCATTCAGGCTGCTGAAGTGGGCTCGGGTGTGATTGGCGATGATCCGCGCCAGGGTGGTTTTGCCGACTCCAGGCGGGCCATGGAGCAGGAGGTTGCCAACACGATCGGCGGCGATGGCACGTCTGAGTAGACGTCCTTCCGCCAGGATCGCGCCTTGCCCGACGAATTCCTCGAGGTTGCGCGGCCGCATGCGATCGGCCAGGGGAGCCTGCCGTTGGCGCAGCTGATCACCGTGATGGGAGAACAGGTCGGCCGTCATGGCTCAGTTTCCATCTACCAATTTTGACCTGTTCGGGACCAACAGGTTGAAAAACCTCTCCCATAATTCGCCCATGAAGGGAGTGCGCGTGAACCGATCCACCCGGATGGCAGGCCTGGTGAGCTTGGCTGTTGTGGTGACCGCCTGCGGTCCCTCAGGCCCTCAGCGCCCACCGGTTGCGGTGCAGCAGGCTCCGGTGCAGTTGGCACGGTTCACCGACGACATTGACACCGTCAGCACTCTGGAGGCCTACAACCTGGTGCAGTTGGCGGCCCAAGCCTCCGGGCGGGTGCTGGAGCTCAAGATCAGCCAGGGCGATCAGGTGCAGCCTGGTCAATTGCTGGTGGTGTTGGATCAGGCCCAGCAGCGGGCTGCCCTGGCTGAGCAGAAAGCGAAGGCGGAGACTGCCAAGCTCGACTGGCAACGGGAAGAATTCCTGGCCCGTCAGGGTGCGTCATCGCTGCGTCAACGCGACTCCTACCGCACCCGTTACATCGCCGCTGCTGAGCAGGTGAAATCCCTGGAAGCCACCCTGAGCTACAGCAATCTCCGCTCTCCCACGGCTGGAACCGTTGCTGATGTGCAGGTGAAGGTGGGCGACATCGTTCAGCAGAACCAACCCTTCACCAGCCTTGTGCAGAACAACGCCTTGGAGGCCCGTGTTGAGGTGCCGGCGGTGTTTGGTGATCGATTGGCGCTTGGCCAACCCGTGCTCCTGAGCGCTCCTGGCAGCGGCAAAGTGTTGGCGACCGGCAAGGTGGATTCCATCGATCCCCAGGTCAATGCCCAGACCCAGGGGTTGTTGGTGAAGGCCTTGTTTGCCAACACCGATGGACGACTTCGCAGCGGTCAGCGGTTGCGCACTCGGGTGCAAGTGCAGTCGAAGGAGCGGCTGTCGGTGCCGTTTGCTGCTGTCACCCAGTCTTCCGGTCAAAGCTTCGTCTTTCGCATGGGCAGCTTCGAAGAGCTGAAGGCCAACCCCGGAAAGGCTGATATCGAGCGCATCAGCAAGGGCATTCAGTACGGCAAGTTGCCGAAGAACACCCTGTTTGCGCTGCAAACGCCGGTGACGGTTGGAGCGCTGCAGAACAACCGCTACCCGATCACCAAGGGATTGACCCTCAATCAGAAGGTGATCACCACCAACCTGCTCAACCTCAAGCACGGCATGCCGGTGCAGCTCAAAGCGGCTGCAAGCGCTGGTGCCTCCGCGGCCAAGAACTGAGGTCACCTGATGTCTGCATCCAATAACTTCATCACTCGGCCGGTTCTTAGCACGGTCTGCAGTCTCTTGATCGTGATCGTCGGCTTGATTGCGATCCCGATCCTTCCGATCGAAAACCTCCCGGATATTGCCCCCCCCACCGTCAAGGTGCAGGCCACCTATGTGGGTGCGGATGCCGTTTCGGTGGAGCAAGGGGTGACCTCGGTGCTCGAGCAGCAGATCAATGGTGTGGAGGAGATGGATTTCATCACCTCTAACAGCTCTGCCGATGGGGTGAGTTCGATCTCCGTGTCGTTCAACAGTGGTACCGACGGCAATATCAATCAGGTGAATGTGCAAAACCGGGTCTCCTTGGCGGAGCCCCAGTTGCCTGAGGAGGTTCGTAAGGCCGGCGTCACGGTCAACAAGGCCTCAAACTCAATCCTGCTGGTTTACAACTTCGTCAACAGCGATCCGGCCAAAACGGCTTACAGCGTTGAGACGATCAGCGGCTATCTCGATAAGAATCTCACCGACAACATCAAGCGTGTGCCTGGTGTGGGTGAAGTCACCTATTTCGGCAATCGCAAGGTTGCCTTCCGCCTCTGGCTGGACCCCGACAAGTTGGCCGCCAATGGGCTGACATCCACCGATGTGGTGAACCAGCTCAAAAGCCAGAACCGTTTGGTGCCTGCCGGCAAGGTGGGCGGCCCCCCCTCTCCCGATGGGCAGGAATTCACCTTCACCGTTCAGCTCCAGGGTCGTCTGACCACCGAGGAGGAATTCGCCAACATCGTGCTGCGCACCACCGATGACGGTGGCTTGATCCGCCTTCGCGATGTCGGTCGCGTCAGCCTCGGTGGTGAGACCTACGGCATTGATGCGATGGATCTCCAGGGCACCCCCTCAGTGGGTGTGGCGGTCTATCAGCTCTCGGGCAGTAATGCCATCCAGGTGTCTGATGGTGTGAAGGATGTGATTGCCGAGTTCGAGCGCACCCTTCCTGTGGGCCTTGAATCGCAAGTCATTTATGACACCACTGACTTCATCAATCAGTCGATCAAAGGGGTGACCAATTCACTCCGGGATGCCGTGATCTTGGTGGTGCTGATCCTGTTCTTGTTCCTCCAGAACTGGAAAGCAACCCTGGTGCCGGCCATCGCCATCCCTGTGGCTTTGATCGGCACCTTTGCCCTTGTGCTTGCCTTTGGCTTCTCTCTGAACCAGCTCACTCTGTTTGGTCTGGTGCTGGCGACAGGTCTGGTGGTGGATGACGCGATCACCGTTGTCGAAGACACCTCGGCCAAGAAGGCCGAGGGGCTCACCTCGGTCCAGGCGGCGATGGCGACCATGGACGAGCTGTTCAGTGCCGTGATTGCGACATCGCTGGTGAAGATGGCGGTCTTCCTGCCGGTGCTGTTCTTCCCTGGTGCCACAGGGACGATCTACAAGCAGTTTGCGGCCACGATCCTGTTCTCCATCGGGATCTCCACCTTCAACGCCCTCACCTTCTCGCCGATGTTGGCGGCGTTGTTGCTCTCCCGCGACACGAAGGAGCTCTCCAAGCAGCAGTACGCCACTGCCGGAGTCTGTCTCGGTTTTGTGTACGGCTTGCTCAGCGCCGGAGGCGGTGCGGCTTTGGCCCTGGTGCCGCTCGTGGTTGGCGCCTTGCTCGGGTTTGTTGCCGGCAAGCTCACTGGGCGACCGTTGCGCTTGCCCGGTGCTGTGGGTGGTGCGGTGGTTGGGTTGATCCTTGCTGGGGTCACCAATCTGATTCCAGTGGTGCTGTTCACCGGACTCGGTGGTGGTGTGGGGTGGTTTGTGCCCGAAATCTTCGTCAATTTCAACCGCTATTACGCGGCCTTTGAAAAGCGTTACTCCCAGATCCTGGAGCAGGTGCTGAAGGCACGGCCGATGGTGATGGCGGCATTGGGGATCGGCATCCTGCTCACCGGCTTTGCGTTCACCCGGATTCCTGGAGGCTTCGTGCCGATTGAAGATCAGGGCTATGCCATTGGTGTTGTGCAGGCCCCGGACGGTGTTTCCAACGAGACCACTCTGGCGATCAACCGTCAGGTGGCCGAGGTGCTCCGCAGTGAAAAGGACATCAAGGCCGCGGCCCTGTTCAGTGGTGCCAGTCTCGATGGCAATGCTCCCAACAAGGGCCTCTTTTTCTTCGGTACCAAGCACTGGGATGACCGCAAGGGTAGTGAGAACAGCGTCGCCGCCATCGTTGAGCGGCTGAACAAGAAACTGTTCATGACCATCGATGGTGGACGGGTGTTCGTCGTCGAACCACCGTCGATTCCTGGCTACGGCGCCGGTGGTGGTTTCGAGTTTCAGCTCCTGGATCAGAGCAGTGGGGCTTACCCCCTCGATCAGTTCTTCCGTTCAGCGGAGCAGATCGTTCAGACGGGCAATACCAATCCGATGCTCAGTCGTGTGCGCACCTTGTTCACTCCCTCAGCCCCCCAGGTGGAAGTGAAGGTGGATCGGGATCGGATGGCCTCTCTGGGGGTTGATTTCGGTTCAGCGATGCAGGCCTTCAGTGTCAACTTCGGTGGTGCCTATGTGAATGACACCTTCCAGGAAGGCAAAGTGCGACGGGTGTATGTCCAGGCGGAGGGTGCCAGCCGTGCCACCCCAGAACAACTCTCCGCGATCTATGTGAACAATGCCAAGGGGGAGTCGATCCCGCTGGCGGAGTTCTTCACGGTGAAGGCCACCACCGGCCCCAGCGTGATCCCTCATTTCAACCTCTATCGCTCGATCAAGGTCGAGGGCAATCCAGCGGAGGGCAAGAGTTCGGGGCAAGCGATCACCGCCATGAAGACGATCTTCAATGACGGTTCATTCCAGGGGTTGGGCTTCGACTGGACTGGCATTTCCCGTGAGGAGGTCAAAGCCGGGTCATTGGCCGTGGTGATCTTTGCCCTCGGCATCCTGGCGGTGTTTCTGGTGCTGTCGGCTCAATACGAGAGCTATACCGATCCGATCATCATTCTTCTCACGGTGCCGACGGCCCTACTCGGTGCTCTGGTGTTTCTTGGGGCTGCTGGCCAGGTGCTCAACATCTATGCGCAGGTTGGTCTGGTGATGCTGATCGGCTTGGCAGGAGGAAACGCGATCCTGATCGTTGACCTCGCCAACCAGAAGATGGGGGAGGGTGCTTCTGCTCTGGATGCGGCTCGCTTCGCTGCTAAGTCGCGTTTGCGCCCCATCCTGATGACGGCGATCTCCTCGCTCACCGGCTTCCTGCCTTTGATGCTGGCCAGTGGGGCCGGTGCCCAGAGTCAGTCGTCGTTGGGCTTGGTGGTGTTTGGTGGTCTGCTGGTGGCCACCTTCCTCTCCACGCTTGTGGTTCCGGTCTTTTATGTGGTGATGAAATCACTCTTGGGGCAAGCCGATGCCAAACCGCCAGCTGATGCCCAGGTGAGTTGATGGAACGTTCGTCGTCTAAATCTTCTGGCCCTGAACATTCGATCACCAAGCGTTTCAGTGGTTCCAGGGTGTTGGTGGCCATTGCCATCGGCGCTGCAGTCGGACTTGCGCTGGCTTATTTCCTCAAGGTGTTGATTGAGAACACCCCTGCAGACCTCGATGTTCGTCGTTTGCGTCTCTTTTATTTGATGGTGATCACTTCCTGCGCCTTGGCTGGGTTCGCCATTGAGTCGACCCGCCAGTTACAGGAGCAGGCCACTGATCCTGTCTACCGCCATGCCAACGCCCATCGCGGGCGTCGATCCCGCAAAGGCTGAGCCCCGCTGGTGCGCATCAAAAAGCCCCCTTGCGGGGGCTGGAACGATTGGTTGATCAGTCTGTTCAGGTGATCGGGTGGTTCAGGTGATCACCGTTGGGCGATCCATGCCGGTGCGTTGCTCAATTTCAGCAAGTTGATTGATGGCGCTGATCATGTCGGCCAGGGCGACCTGGGGATCCATGGCCAGATCACCACTGCTGGGCACATAACTCTCGAGGTAGATGCGGATCGTGGCGCCCTTGGTGCCGGTTCCAGACAGGCGAACCACCACGCGGCTGCCGTCGTCCAGCAGGATGCGCAGACCCTGGCCGTTGGTGACGGAGCTGTCGATCGGATCGACATAGCTGAAGTTGTCGGCATTGGCGATCTGGCGACCTGCGAAGGCCTGACCGATCAGGCCCGGGAGCATGGCCTCCAGACGGTCGTAAAGCCCATGGGCTGCGTCGCTGGCTACCGCTTCGTAGTCATGGCGTGAGTAGTAGTGGCGGCCGAAGCGCTTCCAGTGCTCATCCATGATCTCGGCCACGCTGCAGCGGCGCTTCGCAAGGATCTGGAGCCAGAAGAGCACGGCCCAGAGGCCATCCTTTTCGCGCACGTGGTTGCTGCCGGTGCCGAAGCTTTCTTCACCGCAGAGAGTGATGCGTCCGGCATCGAGCAGGTTGCCGAAGAACTTCCAGCCTGTGGGCGTTTCAAAGCACTCGATCCCCAGCTCTTTTGCCACCACATCCACGGCTGCACTCGTGGGCATGGAGCGAGCCACGCCGGAGAGTCCGCCGGCATAGGCCGGGGCCAGAGTTGCGTTGGCGGTGAGCACCGCCAGGCTGTCGCTGGGATTCACGAAGCAGCGCTGCCCCAGGATCATGTTGCGATCACCGTCGCCGTCGCAGGCTGCCCCGAAGCGATAGTGATCGCCTTCCAGCAGCAGCTCCGCCAGATCGTGGGCGTAGGTGAGGTTGGGATCGGGGTGCCCTTTGCCGAAATCCTCCAAAGGGATGCCGTTGCGAACGCTGCCGGCAGGGGCACCCAGAAGTCCTTCAAACACCCGTGTGGCATAGGGCCCTGTGACTGCATGCATGGCATCGAAGGCCAGCGGGAAATCGCTGCGGATCAGCTCGCGGATGCTGTCGAAGTCGAACAGCTCCTGCATCAGCTCCACGAAGTCATCGACGCCATCGATCACTTCAACAACCATCGAGCCGATGGCATGTTTGCCCGGGGCCTCGAGACCGATGGTCGCAGCATCAACGATCGAATACTGCTCGAGGGTTTTGGTGCATTCGTACACCGCATCGGTGAAGGAGGCCGGAGTGGGGCCGCCGTTGGCGCCGTTCACCTTCACACCGAAGTCACCGTTGGGGCCACCGGGGTTATGGCTGGCCGAAAGGATGATGCCGCCGATCGCCTGACGCTTGCGAATCAGGTTGGAGGCCGCGGGGGTGGAGAGGATGCCGCCGGTGGTGGTGATCACTTTGCTGACGCCATGGGCAGCCGCCATGCGCAGGATCACATCGATGGCACGGAGGTTGCCGTAGCGGCCATCGCCTCCCAGTACCAGGGTCCCTCCCTGCACGCCTGGGAGGGTGCGGAAGATCGCTTCAACGAAGCTTTCCAGATAGTCCGGCTGCTCGAATTGTTGGCTGCTTTTGCGCAGGCCTGAAGTGCCAGGTTTCTGGTCGCTGAACGGGGTCTCAAGGCGGACTTGGCGTTGGCTGGGTTCCGCGGTTGCCGTGCTGCTCATCACGCGAACGGGGCTGTCTGCGGCAGATAAACACGGGAAAGTGCTTTCACGACGTGGTCATGACCACTTGTCGTAGCTCATGCGCGAGAAGCCCTTGCCTTGACGTCGGTGCAAAGGATGCAGGTGATCCGCAATGCGGTGGGTCGCTTTCTCCTTGGTCAGCGCTTCACGATTGATTGGGATTGAATCCCCCAGATGGCGGTCCTGATGGTGCGGGTGCTGTTGGCTTCACAGGATTGGCGCAGACCACGGTGATCCGTCGGGCGGGCCGATCGATAGCGTCGCGTCGCTGAAAACTGTTGGTAGTCACCACCTTGGCGTTTTGCAGCAGTTCCCAGAGGGTGTCCTTGCAGGCTGCTGGCAGGCGGGGGTGATCCATCAACGGATCGGAGAGGTTCACGGTGCGATCACAGAATTCGGCCGTGTTCTCTCTGGAGCAGGCGTAAGCCTGCAACTGGATTTCCCGCAGCGCCTCGCGGGTTGGAAACGGCACATACACAGGCTTGGCCTGGAGGCCTGCAGGGGCTGTGAGGCTTAAGCCGATCAGAAGCTGCAGAGCAGGTCGCATCTTGATTCTGTTCCTGCGGCCATTGTGAAGGTTGAATCGCGCTTCAGCCGATCTGAATCCGCCGGGTTCGCAGAGGGTGCAACACATCGATCAACAGGGTGGTGATCCACGCGCTTTCTTTTGGCTGCCAACTCACCAACAGGAAGCGCCCTCGACGTCGGCACTGCATGGTGTCCTGATGCGGATACCGACCAGATAGCGCTCTCCATTGCGGTGATGCCAAAAAACTCTGGTCTTGCTTCGGAGAGTGGAAGCAAATCAGTGTGAGCCGGGTGCCTTCACTACCCGGCTGGTCCTGTGCGCGTCAGGTCAGATTCGCTTGACGTTGAAGATGAATGGCTGTCCATAGATCCAAATGACTTCTTCACCGTTTCCAGTGATTTCTGCACCTTGAATCACGCTGACTTCGAGTGTGCCCCCTGGTGTTTGTGTGTTAATAGGGATAGGTGTTTCGATCTCAGAGACGTAGATGAAGCGCTCGGCTTTGGCTAAGGGCTGTAGATCTGCACTAGCCATAATGCCGGTAAGTTTGCCGCCGTTGTAATCAAGATTGCATAAAGTAATTGTCGAGCCAGCATCGCAGTAGTCGCTTAAGTCTGTGCCGCATCCGGTGAATACTTCTGGTCCCCCGTCTGTGCTGGAATAATTTTCATCGCCCCAGCCGCATTGGCTTGTGAAGGTGTCTCCCACCCATTCAGGGTTCCCCGAGGAGGTGACGACATTTTTGAGGTAGCTGTCATTGCCATCGCCAGTTTCGATGACGAGGTAGTTATCAGGCCATTTATCTTCCAGTTTTACTGTGCGATATGTGAGGCCATTTGATGCAGTGTAAGTGCCTTTTTGTTGAATCCATGGCTGCATGACC
>CAXQPR010000062.1:0-19445 GCA_964225855.1 Salipiger bermudensis
CAGTCAAAGCACCCTTGGCAGAGCGATGTCAGGGGATGCTTTCTGCGCTTGTCAGAAATCCGAAGACATTTGGTGCGTTTGCACAAGAGGTTTGTACGCCGCCGAACGTGTTCAAGCGGATACTGCATCGCTCGTGGAGGACCAGTTCCTCTTCGCAGTTCCGTGGCCCCAAGTCCTTGCTTCGGTTATTGACCTACCGACGGAGGGGTCTGTCAGCTGAAACCTGGGATCTGCACTCTGGGGATGCCATCGATGCCCCTCCTGCTCCATGCGCATCGAACGCTCGATGGCGGCTTACTGGCGCAACAAGGGAAAATTGCTGTGTTCATCATGTCTCGACCGCCAGGAGATGCCTCTGAAAACGACCGAGAACGGCCAAAAGCAAGGCTCTTCCGAATTCCGTGCCAACAGCAACAAAAGCTGACGCCAGCTGTGGGAATGATGCCTTTGTCATTCCCTCCCCCTTGATCCATGGGTTTCCTCGCCGTCGCCGGATGCGTGCTCCTGGCTTCCGCCATGTCTGCTGCACTCACCACCAAGCCTTCGAAAGCCTGAGCGCTTGAAACGCCGGTTCAAAGCTGAACAAAACCGGGCCAGCCCCGGTTTTTTTGTGGCGGTGAACCTTTAGCCATGGATCTTTTCTCCCACCAAAGAGATTTAGAACTGCAAATCAGATGTGCAAGCCGCCCCCTTGCGGCTGTAGATCCTTGATCCACTGAGCGATACCCATGGAGAGCATCAGTCGCATCTGCGCCACGTCCAAGGGCACAACCATTGATGCCATCGGCCAGGGCCGCTACCGCGTCTGCAGTCGCCATGCGGTGTGCTCTGACGTTGAAGGTCTTTGGCAGGCCTATGAAATCCTGCGGCGTCAGGAACAATCCCTAAGTTGATTGCTGAGGTCAGGAATAAGTATCAACACTTACAGCGCTTGAGTGTTCAGCACGTAACAATTGGTGCACCCCGGTGAGGGGTAATGCGTCGACTCCGGGAGGGCCTAGGGAACCCTCCTTTTTTATGGGGCGTTTTTAGAAATTCAGAGTTCCTGCACTGTCTTCCCCGAACTCCAGGTAAAGGCAGCGGGCATCTTCAGCACGACCGCAATCAATCAGGTGCTGGACCCGCTCACGCCACCACTGCGACACACCAGAACCCAACTCCTTGTTGGGCAGACCACCGAAGGATTCACTCACAGAAATCATCCGTGCTGGGAAAACGCTAAGCAAGGTGATCGAGGGCGTGACTTGGCTTGTTACGTGCTGTTAGCAGCTGTTGTTACCCAAAGGTGGTGCCGTTCCACCCCCAACAGCTCGCCTGCACATCCTCAAAACCGATGTACACCCGGTTGGAAGGGATTCCCGTGCGCGCCTGGATCAATTCACAGAACGCGGCTGTCATCGCCGGCGGACGCAGGGCACCGATCGATTTCACCTCCACATAGGCACAAGGCTCGTGGCTGCCGGCGAAGGTCATCGGCACCCCCGTTTCCAGGAGAGTCATCACATAGGCCTCCGGCTTACCCGTCTGATTCGCCAGCTCCGAGGAAAGCTCCTGCAGCAACGCCGATCCATCCTTCAGCTCCGGAAGCGACGTGCGTACGTTAATCAGAGGCATTGTCTCGAGGAAGCTAAGAAAATTCTGGCACTCTCCAGCCTCGAGTGCCAAACCTTATCTGAACTCCAAACTGAAACATTTCCGAGGGTAAACTTCATCAATCTGAACAGTTCGAATGAAGCAAAGACCTTACATTCCTGACGAAAGTGATCAATCACATGATCCTTCTTCACTTCTTTGGTCTCGGAGATATTCTGCGTCGTTATGAACTCGAACAGATCACGGGGCTCGCCATCATGGGGTTCAGGCCACTGAGCCTCGACGAGTTGATGCAATGGTCACAACATATTGCCGATCAACAACATTGGGATGTTGATGCCATCCGCCAAGACGTGATGAGCACTTGGCTGGATCAAGCCGAAGAAATCACCCACTGGAGACAGCGGCTGGATCAGGCGCCCGCCGAAGTCGAACTGTTGGCCGGCATTGGCGATCAGCACAACTGGGGTGATCATTGGGAAGGCATGCTGCGTCAAACCCCGCGTGCCGGCTGGTCCTAACGAACGCAAGGCGATGACAGGCTGTCCACCGATCAGCGGCCGTGAAGAGGAGGTCGCCGCTTTGATGCGGCAACCACGTCACGCCTGGAGCAACAGCACGATCAAATTGGACCAGCTGCGCTCAGGCTTTGCCTGCGCTCTGCACATGCACCAACCGACAGTGCCTGCGGGAGAGAACAACGCCTTGATCTCCCATCTTCAATACATGCTCGATCACCCCAACGAAGGGGATAACCACAACGCTGAACCATTTGCCCACTGCTACCGGCGTCTTGCCGACCTGCTGCCTGAACTGATCAACGAGGGCTGCAGCCCGCGAATCATGCTCGACTACTCGGGCAATCTGCTCTGGGGAACCGAGCAGATGGGGCGTCGCGACATTGGCGATGCACTCCACTACCTCGCCTGTGATCCAGAGATGCAGGGGCATGTGGAGTGGCTTGGAACTTTCTGGAGCCATGCCGTGGCTCCATCCACACCCATCCCAGACCTGAAACTGCAAATCAGCGCCTGGCAACAGCAGTTCCTGGCCTGTTTTGGTAGCGCTGCCCTCGAGCGAGTCAAGGGGTTCTCTCCACCGGAGATGGCACTACCCAACCATCCCGATACCTTGTTCGAGTTCGTTAAGGCCCTCAAGGAAGCGGGATACCAGTGGGTCCTGGTTCAAGAGCACAGCGTCGAGCGCATGGACGGCAGCCCACTACAACGCAGCCAATGCTTTGTACCCAACCGGCTGCTGGCCAGGAATAGCCAAGGCGAAGAGATCAGCATCACGGCACTGATCAAAACCCAGGGGTCTGACACCAAGCTTGTGGGCCAGATGCAGCCCTATTACGAGGCATTGGGTTGCGAACGGCAACCCCTTGGTGACGTCGAGGTGCCCTCACTGGTGAGCCAGATTGCCGATGGCGAAAACGGTGGGGTGATGATGAATGAATTCCCAGAGGCGTACCGGCAGGCCAATCGCCACATCCGTGACAACCCCAACGGCACCGTCGCCATCAACGGCAGTGAATACATCGAAGCCTTGGAGCGCAACGGAGTGAATCCCCACCACTTCCCCACCATCCAGGCGGTGCATCAACACCGCCTTTGGAGTGAACTTGGCGACAACACCTCAAACGAAGCGATTGAGAAGGCCATCAGCAAAATGAGTGGCGACGACTCCAGCTTCACCATGGAGGGTGCGTCCTGGACGAACAACCTGAGCTGGGTCGAGGGGTACGCCAATGTGTTGGGCCCGATGAATCAGCTCAGCGCTCAGTTTCATGCGCTCTACGACCAAGCCGTTGCCGAAACACCTTCCACCACCTGCACCCGGGCCTACCAGGAGTCGTTACTTCATGTGCTTTTACTGGAAACCAGTTGTTTTCGGTACTGGGGGCAAGGTGCCTGGACCAGCTACGCACAGGAGATTCATCGCTGCGGAGAGGAGCTGCTGAGTCAGAGGCAGGTCGCGAACCCCTCCAGCTGAGAAACGCTTTACAGAGCGTTACATTCGTGTAACCTGCCTGGAGAAGGCTTCATCCCATGGGCGATTACACAACAGCAATCCTGGCCATGGTGGGGATCGGCATTGTGCTCACAGCTGCTGTGGTATTCGCGCTGATGCGACCCAGCGACATGCCAATCATCGATGAGAACCGCAACTGATCATGGGAATCGTCGCTGAAGTTCTGATCGCTGCCACCGAAATCGGGATTGCCCTCTTGGTGGCTGTTTCCCTTCCCGTGGCTGAATCATCCAATTAACAGTCACTCAGGCAACACTTCTCAGGTGAAACTCGAAGTAAATCGAGGCTGCGTCCCGTTCACGATCAAGTTCCACCAAATCGCTGCATCTTGATTGCATCCAGCTGTCCGTTTCTCTCCAAACCTCCAACCGATAACGCCGTTCAAGGTTTTGCCCGGAACCGTCCAAAACTGGGTCTCCCTTTCTTCAAAATTAGGCAATAGACATTGTCACCGTCTTGGATGTCAACGTTTAAGAACAGAAGATGTTCAGAGTGAAGCCCGAGAAGCCGCAGACCTTGGGGCAGGCATCAAGTCGTTTTCAAGATCAAGAAGCAGGAGCGCTAGCCCAATAGCTATCAATGCGAGGGCTTGTCCAAGAAAAAGTAGTTGGCAGTTCTTCTAGACGCCCCTCCTGCGAACATTCAGGTCGAGGCAGACCGAAACTGATATCAGGAAATGTTCTGTGATCGAAACCATGTAAGCAGCAGAACACATCAACGGCAAAACGTACCTGTTGCTACGACGACAGAGAACCAGACCGATACTTTGACACTGTCTTGCCGACGTCATCATGGAGCCTATTGCTCTGACACTTGGCCAACAATTCGACCTGGAACAGCGGAGCCGCGACATCAGCATGACCACTGATGTGAAAGAACTTCAAGAGATCAGTAAAAATCTTCTGATGGAATGGCAGAAGGAAATTGCCCGATCGCGAGCCGCAGCTCGTTTACAACAGCCATAACGATTGGCCTAAACCTTGCTGTCCTTGCGCCAACGCCGTTCCAGCTGCTCACGGGCTTGGTCAACAGTTTGTGAACGAGAGCCAACAATTTTGTTGCGATACGGTCTCGTGACCGACCAAAACTTGAGGGCCGAAGCCAGCGCTACAACCAACCACGCCAGCACAATCCAGCCTGGATTCGTCATCGTCGCCCAGCAATCGTCACCATGATGGCGAACGGAAGGCGCAGCAGACCTCTCGGAGCGTCAATCAGCACAAACATGGATCCTGAGGTACGCCAATTCGTGATCAGCCAACTGGTTGTGATTGCACTACCGGTGGGGACCCTTTTCGGGCTCTGGCTTTGGATGCTCAACTGGAGCGGTCGTTCCCGCAGAAACCAGTGACCTTTCTTGCCGGCCTACTGCCCCCCATCCTGATGTTGTTTCATCTCGTTGGGCCGGTTCCTGCGGATCTGGGGATCAGCAACGGTGCGCTCCGCGCCTGCCAAACGACCGCTCACTGCGCCAGTCAAACCTGGGAGAGCAGCAACCCAATCGGAGATTTCAAAAGACTGAGTTCCCTCGTTCGGGAGTCCCCCCGCACGCATGTCGTCTCTCAAACCGAAAACTACCTCCATGCAGAGGCCAGCAGCGCGTTGTTTGGTTTCGTTGATGACCTGGAACTGTTCGCCGATTCCGGCAAGGGACAGATCCAGGCACGCTCCGAGTCTCGCCTTGGCGACTCCGACCTGGGCGTGAATGCCGCAAGACTTACAGAGCTGCGAACCGGCCTGGAACGCTGAAGAGTCCTCAAACCTTGGCTCGACGCAACTTGCTCACGTCGGTGATCAGCTCCTTCATTCCGGCCACGAATCCGACGGCCGCAACCGCCACGATGCTGACGACAATCACAGTGTCAATCAGGGAGCGTGGGTCAAACCCATCAGTCATGGCATGAACCATTGAGCTGCACTCGTGTTAGCCAGAGCCCGATAAAATGCCAGCACGTGGCGCGAACGTTCAACACAAATCGTCAGACATGCACGACATCATCTGCCCCCACTGCAACACAGCCTTCAAGGTGGATGAGGCAGGCTATGCCGACATCCTGAAACAAGTCAGAGATCGAGACTTTGAGCAACAACTCAACAAACGACTCGCCCTAGCTGAACAGGACAAACGCAATGCCATCGAGTTGGCCATTGCCAAAAAAGACAGGGAGATGCAGACGCTTGAAGCACAACTCAAGCAAAGTGCAATGCATCAGGAACTGGCGATTAAAGATGCCGTCAACAAAGCCGAGAAGCAACGGGATCGCATTGCAGTAGAACTACAGCAGATGCGTGAGCAGCAGGCCGCAGAACAACGACTGGCAGAAACCCGATTCGCCAAAGAAATGCAGGCGATGACATTGCAAAGAGAGAACGAGGTTCGTGATTTACAAGCCCAGTTGAATGCAGGGTCAATGCAGCGGCAACTGGCCGTTAATGAGGCGGTAAGCGCTATGGAGAAGCAAAGGGACGCGCTTCAAAGTGTCTTAAACGAAACACAGCTAAAGCATCAGCTGGAATCACAATCGCTGAAAGAGCGCTATGAAGCGCAGCTCAGTGATCGTGATCAAGCGATTGAACGTTTACGAGACATGAAAGCACGGCTTTCCACCAAAATGGTGGGAGAAACCCTTGAGCAGCACTGCGAAACCGAATTCAACAGAATTCGCGCTGCGGCTTTTCCCAAGGCCTATTTCGAGAAGGACAACGATGCACGCAGTGGAAGCAAGGGCGATTACATCTTCCGCGATCAAGACGATCGAAACAACGAAATCATCTCAATCATGTTTGAGATGAAAAACGAAGCTGATACCACAGCCACCAAAAAGAGAAACGAAGACTTCCTCAAAGAGCTCAATAAAGACAGAAATGAAAAAAATTGCGAATATGCGGTTCTCGTCTCCTTACTAGAGCCTGAAAACGAGTTGTACAACTCAGGGATCGTTGACGTTTCCCATCGTTATCCGAAGACCTACATCATCCGACCACAGTTCTTTATTCCATTCATCACATTGCTCCGCAATGCTGCCTTGAAATCATTGGAGTACAAGGCAGAACTTGCCCTTGTGAAAGCCCAGAACATTGACGTAACCAACTTCGAGAATGATCTCGAAAGCTTTAAAACAGCCTTCTCACGCAATTACGATCTTGCATCCAGACGCTTCGAAACAGCAATTGATGAAATCGATAAATCGATTGATCATCTGCAGAAAACCAAGGATGCGCTAATGGGTGCCGATCGAAATCTTCGTCTCGCCAATGACAAAGCACAGGATGTGACCGTCAAAAAGCTGACCCGGAAGAATCCAACGATGGCTGCCAAGTTCGCCGAGCTGGAGCGTTCTACTGATCAGAAATCAGCCTGAACGATGCCCTCAAGCCCACGCAATCGAATCGGCGAGGTCTACGGCAAACTCACCGTGGAGCGCGCATCTGAACGGCGAACCAAAGCGGGGAACGCCTACTGGTGGTGCCGCTGCATCTGTGGAGCAGAGAGGGAAGTGCCCAGCGACAAATTGTCGTTGAACAAAGCACGCCGCAAACCCACCGTGAATGCTTGCGAAAGCTGTGCCCGAGAACTGCAGATTGAAGGGGTCTACCGCAAAAACGACCGCGAGGAAAAGCAACGGCGCCAGGACGCCCTCGAGGCCAGATCAAAGCTTGAAGGCCAAGTGCCTGATCGCTGGCTGACGCTCCCACTCAGCGATGCCCATGCGCGCGAGCTCGGACAGAAGCTCTTTTTCCGCGGAACCACATGCCTGCGTGGGCATTTGGCTCCTTATCGCATCAACGGCGGTTGTCTGACGTGTTCCGGCCAGAGCCCATCCGCGGCAGATTCGCCATCAACCAAGCCCAAAGGGTCGTAACCGCGGCACCGAACGCCAACATTGCCAAGAGCTTGGATTCCATTCAGAGAAAATCGAAGTCGTCTTCCGAATCGCCGGAGAATGCATTCATGACAAGTGCAGACAAGGGGATGAAAACTGCTGCCATCACGAGTATTTCCACGATTTTGTAGTGAAGTCACTTGAAGTTAGGTGAAGCCACGTTACAAAAAGTCATCGGCACTACCGTCCGCCCCGGATAAGTTCAAATACTCAATTGCATGCCGGAACTAGGCATTTCAGACCGTTGTCAGGCCTGACAGTCCAATCAGACTGAACTGAGACGCAAAATGGCGATGCCCAAGGTCCTCAAGGCAGCCTCGGAAACGATCCGCAATCTGCTGAAGCCGCCTGTTCAACAGAGCATTTCTGAAGACCGGCTCCGCAATGACCGTCAGAGCTACTTCGCCATGACGCGGTCCCTGAGCAAGGCTCAGATGGAATGGCGTGATGCCGAGCTCAGCTCACGGTTATGGCAGGAGGTGTACGACCGAGGCATGGATCGTGGGCGCATCCTTCACCTCATGTACAGCGTCGACACTCCCCAGGACGACGAGGCCCTGCAGAAGGCCGACATGGCCTATCTCCAACTGATCGACCCGAAGGATCCCTGAAGCAGGCCTGCTTCAAAGCTCGAACATCGTTCCGAGCAGCATGGCGGGATGGGTCGACTCCCCTGCCGTGCCACGTTCCAGTTGAAGGGCCATGACGCAATGGGCCAGGAACCGAACGGCCGAAAGAACTGCAAGGCCAATGCACAGGGGGCAGTGCGTGAGCGTCAAAGGGTGGGCCTGCCGGAGTGACTGCCCTATCCCAAAGCAGAAGCCCGGCAGCGCCAACATCTCTTCAACAAGCGTCACGCAAGACGCCTGCCTCATGCTCAAAGCAGGTTCTGGAGAACGGGAAAGGGCGGCTGCTAAGATTGCTCTTTATTGCTCTCTTTCGGGGAACGGATGAGTCAGGTCACAGTCGGCGAGAACGAAGGTATTGAATCTGCGTTGCGACGCTTCAAGCGCTCCGTCGCCAAAGCCGGCATCTTTTCTGATCTGCGTCGGATCCGTCACCACGAGACCCCCGTTGAGAAGTACAAGCGCAAGCTGAAGCAGCGCTCCCGCAACCGTCGCCGCTGAATCCGGCATTGTGCAAACAAAAAAACGGGCCTTCGGGCCCGTTTTTTTATGGATCATCAACGGCTCAACAGTCATCGGGAACCGATGCCACGGTGCCTCTGTCTTTTCGCCAGACTTCAACAACGCTTAAAACCGACCAAGACCAGCCGATGGTGTTGATCAATCCTTTTTGTCCCATCAGCGCGGCAAAAATTGCTGGCTTGAAGACCACCGTGGTCTTGCTGTTGATGTTGTTGATGAAGTCAAAACTTCTAAGAATCAAGATGTCCCTTTTGGGTTCTTTTCTGGGATTCACGATGTTGGTGGGCTTTCTGCTCACCACTGGCGCTCTGACCGTGATCGCCGGCGGAGCCGTTGCCTATGCCTCCATGCAAAATCGAGGCAATTGAGTCATGCGGAATCGTTTCTCTTTCTTGGGTGGTCTTGCGTTGGCAGCCCTCGGTGTGTCAGGTCTCGCTGGTGGAGGTTTGCTCTGGAATTTTCAAGGCAGCGCATTGGGTCTTGGCAGCACCGTAACGGCGCTGGTTCTGCTAGGCACCAGTTTTGTCCTGCTTCGGCCTGAACCTTCACCCGCAACAGTCGCGGTGACTGAGGCCAGCCAGCCAATCAAAGTCAGAGCACCCCAAGCCTCACTTCTCGGCTTGATGCTGGCCACCATTGGCACCTTCGGAATGGCCGGTTCGGGGTTGCTGTGGAACTTTCAGGGTCTGGCCTTTGGACTCACAGGCACCCTGACAGCCGCCGTTGCTCTTCTCTTGAGCTTTGTTTTTCTGTGGCCCCTCGGCGCAGCCAATGCCAGCACCACCTTGAAGGCTGAACCGGTTGAAACGATCAAAACCGTGTCGGAAAGCTCAGCCTCCACGCAAACAACAGCTGAAGCTATTGCGGACTTGTTGGCGGCCGAACAGCAACAGCGTCCAAAACCGACTTTGGTGAATTTTGCTCCTTTGCACCTTCTGCCGGGTCAACGCATATCAACACGTGATCGCCGTGCTGGACGCTCGCTCGGCCGATATCGCTCGATGGCTAACGACCTATTCCGGAGCTGAGGTCTCTCCACAGATTGCGAATCTGACGGTGCCAAGGAGTGATGTTGAGATCGCGGCGCTGATCTGATCTCCAGGATTCTTCAACATTGAATCCTGCGTCTTCCATGTCCCGTCGGAGACGTCGGGTCACAGGGATGAGCGCCAATGAAAGCAGCAGGGCTGCCAGAAGCAGGAAGGGAAGCAACGAGAGCAGCCAAATGGTTGCAACAACCGTGATCACCCCAGCCATGAGGGTCTTCAGCCATCGCGGCAAAGTGCTGCTTCGTTGACCTGGAAGTTGCTTCATAGCTCAGGACAATCCGCTCGCTTTTGCAAAAATCCGCTTGAGTTCATGTTGGAACGCCCTTCCACTGAGAGGTTCTGCCAGGCGCCTGCGGTGGTTGCGCCGAAGCACAGTTCCAATCCAACAAACCTGCAGAGCAATCAGCAGCGAAGCGATGATCAGAACCGGAGATTCAGCCTCAATCCCCTGCATCTCTCAGATCAATAACTGGACTGCGGCAAGGTAAAGCCTGATTGCATGTGGCCGACATCCAACATCACGTAGGTCAACCAGATCAGCACCGCCGCAACGCCAGCCCCAGCGGCAACTTTCGCCAATGAACGGCCAATCATCTCGAGCAGGCTGACCTCTTTCATTGCGTTGAACCAACTCCGCTGATTCTGACGTGTCTTCACCCCGTAACGTTGCCAGCCACTAAAAAAGCCCTGCTGATGCAGGGCTTGTACAAAATTTGAAGATGGATGTTCAACGGCTTGCAACAGCTTCCTCAAGAACCGCTGAGCTGCCTTTGGCGAAGGAGGCATCTTGCTCAGCCGAAAATTGCATGTCGGGCTCCAGTCGTCGGGCAATGAGCTCATCAATGGAGAAGACGCCTGGTCCGCAAGCCAGCACAGCAACAGCAGCTGCGAAGTAAAGCCCAAGAAGCTCCAAGAGATAGATATTGAAGCCGGCGGTGACGATGGCGTGGTAGATGGCGACGGAGATCGTTCCCGCAACCGCCAATGCTCCCATCCGCGTCAGCAATCCGGTGATCAACAACCAGCTGCCGATCACTTCCGAGAAAGCCGCGACATACGAGAGAAGAATGGGGAAGGGCAGATGCAGGGGGCGAACAAATGCATCAGCGAAGTTCTCGATATTGGCAAGCTTCTCGTAGCCGTGGTGAATCAGCAGCGCACCAGTGAACACCCGAAGCACCAGCAGACCGAGGTCGCTCGCGATGGGACGAGAAAGAATGGCGCGAATCACCGCATGACCGTCAACTACACACAACTTAAATAAGTTCCGTGTAGTTGCGCGGCTTCACGCTCGGGCCGAGGCCTCAATAAGTACTTCTACTCAGCCCGCTACGGCGACTCAGTCGTCGTAAACCAGGCACTCGGGCTCATCGGGGTTCTGCTCGCAGAACAGCTCGAGGGGTGAGGGGTCATGGGGATCATCAGGAAATTCCTTCTTGTGATCCAACAGCCATTGAAGCTCTTCTGTGAGATGACGCACCTTGCCGTCATTGTGCTCAGACAGGGCCTTAAGGAACTCCTCTTGGTCCTTCTGGATGTGCTCGTCAATGGTTTTCATGACTGAAACTGTCACCTGGCCAACATTCGGTTATTAGCGGAGATGAGCCCTATGGATCAGTCGGTAGATCTACCTTTATGACCAAAACAACACAACTGGTCGCCCAGGGCAGCCATCACGTCCTGTGACATCGCAGTGGCCATCCAACGCTTCCTGCTGGAAAGTCAGGGAGGCTGATCGACGAATGGATGCCATTTTCCGAGCGCAGTGTTCTGACAGGACTTCTGCTTTTTGCCCTGGGAGTTGTGGTGGGAATAGGGATTGGTTCAGCGAGTGCCGTATCGGCCCTGACCCAAGGCGCACCGGACGTTCTCCAGACATGGTCAGGGGTCGTTGCCCTGCCATGAAGGCTTGACGTTGACTCAATTCCTGCCTATCAGGAGCTGAAATCGGGTGAGCGCGCGATGCTGTCACATGGCCGAATGATCTTCAGTCGTGATAAGAGGCCGATGCGGCAATTTCTGAATCGCCTACAACGCTTTCTTTTCGGATAGTTAGCGCGATCCAACACTGATATTTCCTGCACCAATAAGTTGCTCAAGCCGTGCAGTGAGTTTCAGCTCTGTGCGATCAAAGCGGTCCTGGTTGCCAGCCACGTAGGCCAGTTCCTCATTGGTGATCACCTGGTGGGTGACGGCATCAAGGTAGATCTGAACCAGGGACATCCTCTGTCTCACCAATCTCGCGCCATCCTGGCAACACTGGACTGCAAACGGTGATTCGGGCGCAGGGAAGCTGAACCATGGACCGAGAGAGCATTCAAGGCCTAATCAAGCAATGCAGCTTGGGGCTGTTTGATCTGGCCTGTGCCGTCAGCGGACACCCCGGCTGGGATCTGAACCTGCCTGTGGGAGTAATCGATGCAAGGCGCACCAAACCAAAACTGATCGTGAGCGCTATCGGCACGATCAACTCGACATTGAAAGCCTCAGCCACCATTGCTCACCCATTGATGGTGCGCCTGTTCAAACGTTTCGAAGACGTGGGCTTGGAGCAGGCGCTGAGCGAAATGAAGAGTGGTGAGGATGGGGAGGCTTTCTGTGAGATCTGGCAGGCCTACAGGGATGAACGTCGTTGCGGTGACGCCCCAATGTGGAGCATTGAAGATGCCACGGCCTTTGTTGTGCAGTCCCGCGAAGCCCACGCTGATCGTGAAGTGGCCTGCGTCGCCATTCTCCCTGGGGATCCCCATCGCATCATCACGTTCTCGGTGCCCATCGCCTTCCTGACACGAGATTGAACGCATCCGAACTGCTGATGCAACTCGCCCTGCTGGGGATCGCCATTGGCGCCAACGCCCTCTCGGCTCTGGCGGGAGGGGGAGCTGGACTGGTGCAACTTCCCGCACTCATCCTTCTCGGCCTGCCCTTCGCCATGGCGCTGGCGACCCACAAGGTGGCCAGCGTTGCCCTTGGGATTGGGGCGACGGGGCGTCACTGGCGTGCCAGCACCCTTGACCTGAAACGTTCGGCGCTGGTGTTGGGGGCCGGCCTACCGGGGGTCTATGTGGGGGCCAGCATGGTTCTTGCACTGCCCGATCAAGCGGCCACGACGAGCCTTGGTCTGCTGACGCTGGGCCTTGGGTTTTACTCGGCTCGCAAACCCGATCTGGGAACGACGGACCAGCCCCGTCCGCTGACAGCCCCGACCATTGCCGTTGGAGCCTGCGGGCTGTTCCTCATTGGAATCCTCAACGGCTCACTCACCTCTGGCACAGGTTTGTTTGTCACTCTCTGGCTGGTGCGCTGGTTCGGACTCAGCTACACGAGAGCCGTGGCCCACACGTTGGTGCTGGTGGGGTTGGGATGGAATGGCACCGGGGCACTGGTGCTGGGGTTGAGCGGAGAAATCCGCTGGGACTGGCTTCCGGCTCTCGTGCTGGGGTCGTTGATCGGAGGGTTTCTGGGCGCCCACTATTCCCTGGTTAAAGGGAGCCGCCTGGTCAAACGATCCTTCGAGATCCTGGCGATGCTGATGGGTGGATCACTCCTGATCCGCAGTTTCTGAGCCGGAATCAGCCAGAAAACGCCCGGAGAATCGCGTCGCCAACACCACTGTTGCAGCCCCGTAGGCAATGAACGTCACCGCCTGTCCGGCACTGGCGGTTTCGTAGACCTCACCGGTCAGCAGCATCCAGTCCATCAGGGACGCCACCGTTCCCCAGATCACCACCCAGACCGACACGTAAGCAACACCGCGAATGGTCGGATTCACAAGCCCATGGGTCTCATTCCCCCAAAGTTAGGGGAAGCCGCTGGCAGAAGAAGGGCCAGCGGCTCCCGTAATGTCGCTGCTTGATCCGGTTGAGGGGATGCCGAAAAAACGCCGCAAGCTCAACAAGGACATGGAAGCGGAGATGGCCGCTGCCAAGCGAAAGATTGAGTTGGTGGGCGCGCTTATCAACGACATCCGGGATGAAGACATCCAGGCGGAGTACCTCGGTGCCTTCACACAGATCCGCAGCGCCGTGGTGAATCTGATCGCGAAATACACCACTGACGGGTTCTGCGAAGAAACCGAGGGCCTGCTCGCCCTTTACAAGGGCTTGATCCAGCAGTTCGAAGAGGAGTACGAACTCTGAGAGGGGGTCGATTCGGTTCCCATCAGAACAGGCAACGATCGAACGCACCGTTTAGGTTCAATAACCTTTCTGACTTGCCATGGCCCTTCGCCAGAACGCGCAGCAGGTCTCACCGCTGCGCCTGAAGATCACGCTGCTGATCGCTGGCTTCGGGCCACTGATCGCCATCGGCTTCTGGCTGCAGTCCAAGGGGTTTTTCAACTGAACACCATGCTTCGTTTCCTCTCCAGCGCTGGAGTGATCACCCTCTGCACGATCCCGAGCGTGAGCTTGGCCGAAACCGTCACCTTGACCCTCCGCAACGGCGACCGTCTTCAGGGTGAACTGATCGAACAGAATCCTGAGGATGGAACGACGGTGATCAACCACCCCCAGCTGGGTCGGTTGCAACTCACAGCAGACCAGCTCAAACCAGCGGAAAGCAAGCCGCTTTGGGCAAGCTCGGTGTCCGCAGGGCTGATCGGTAATGAGAAGGATGGCGACAGCTCTATGTCGATCAGCTTCACCGGCAAAACCCGCTACCAAGACGAACAGCAGAAACTGGCGTTGAGTGGCAGTTTCAACGCCAGCAAGTCGAAGGATTCGGGGGAGCCACTCTCCATTGACACAGAGAAAGGATCTGCGGAACTCCGCTACGACAAACCGATCGCTTCCAACCTCGATCTGTTTGCTCTGAGCAGCTACCAGTACAACGGCACCAACGATTCTGGGGTGAACACCGTTCTGGGCAACATTGGTGTTGCCTTCCCTTTGCTGAAGTCAAAAACAACTGACTTCACGGTGTCCATCGGTCCTTCTGTGCAATGGAGTGGAGGGGGGATGAACTGTGCCAGCGATGCTTACTGCGGCAACACCTACGGCGGCGCAACGCTGACCGCAGACCTCGGTTGGAAGCCATGGCCATCGCTACGGCTTGGACTTCAAAACCAGTTCACAACGGTGTGGGCAGCAGAGTTGCAACCCGCCAACACCTTGACCGCTGAAGTCCGGTATTACCCCGTCGTTAACAGCAAATTGTTCACAACATTGCGGTTTCAATCCGTTTATCAGAGTTTGAGCACTCCGAAGCTGAACAACACCATCACCGCTCAAGTGGGCGCCGACTTCTGATGACAACAGCTCCGATGATTCACCCCCCACTGAACGCGGAACAAATCCGTGCCCTATTCACCAAGCCCTACGGAACACCCGGCCCCACGGCGGCGCAATGGAAGGCTGTCTACGCCGACGACGTTCACTTCACCGATCCCACCCAGGAACGGCAAGGAATTGACGCTTACATTCTTGCCCAAGAGGGCCTGATGCAGCGTTGCGATGACGTTTTCCTGGAAACGGAAGCGGTGGTGATCAACGGCCAGACGGCCTTTGTTGAATGGCGGATGGGCTTAAAAATCAAGGGCATTGAATTCATCTATCCAGGCACCACCCGGCTCAGCTTCAATGCCGACGGAAAAATTGACGATCACCGGGATTATTTCGATTTCGTCGGCCCAACCTTCGCTCCTGTTCCTGTGATTGGAGGCCTGGTGCGGTGGCTCTACAAACGGTTCGTTGCCTGAAGGAACGCAACAGGGTCATTTGTTGATCGGTCCCCCGAGCAGTGGAAAGTCAACCCTCGCCGCGATCCTCGCTCCTTTGCTCCATGCACGGGTGATCTCCAGCGATGCACTGAGGGCCCAGCTGTGGGGGAATTCTGAGGTTCAGGGCCCCTGGGCCGAACTGGAGCCGCTTCTGCATAGGGCGATCGAATGCGCCCTTGCCGCTGGCGAGAACGTGCTTGTGGATGCCACCCACGCGCATCTCAGCTGGCGCCAACGGTTGATGCACAGAGAGCTGGAGGAGAGGCAATTGCAATGGACCGGCTGGTGGCTTCAGACACCGTTGGACCAGTGCTTGGCCTGGAATCGGTCCCGTCAACGCCAGGTTCCAGAAAGGGTGATTCGTGCGATGCACCAAAGGTTGGCCACCCCCCCTGACAGGCCTGACGTAACCGAGGGATTCACCAGCTTGTTCCACCTCAATCCCGCAGACGCCCGCCCCAACGATCAAATCAACCGGGCCCTTCAGATCCTTGGCCATGAAGAAAGGTGAGGAGGTCATGCACCCCCAGTAGGGCCCCATCAACGTGATCCCAACCGCATCAATGCCATGACGCTCGGAGAACTTTTTCTCGAAGCCATGTCCACCGGGGTGATCACCAACGGCGAGATGGCCTGGGTTACCGCCAAGCAAGATCAGTTCAGCCGGACCGAGGAGGCTGTGGCGCAACGGCTCGGCCGGCTGGTCGATGACGGCACCATTCAACTGGGTTGCCGCATGCCCTTGGCCTGATCCAGGGAAGAGCTCGGATGACGCGCATGTCCTGTCGCTACACCGGCGATCTGCATTGCACAGCAGAACATGAGCCTTCGCGCGTTGCGTTGCAAACCGATGCACCGCCTGATCATGACGGTCGGGGGGAAAGCTTTTCACCAACAGATTTGTTGGCCACTGCTCTGGGAACCTGCGTCTTGACCGTGATGGGAATCACGGCCAAACGTCGAAACTGGACAGTCACAGATGCCGAAGCATCGGTGGAAAAAATCATGAGCCAAACCGGGCCCCGAAAGATCGATACTCTCCGTGTCTGGATCACCCTCCCCCGGGGGTTATCGGAGGAGCAGGTTCAGTTGTTCAAGCGTGTTGTGAATGACTGCCCTGTGAAACGTAATTTGGAGCCATCCATGACGATTGATTTGATCTGGTGCTGATCATTGGCTGTTCGCCAAGGGCGGATTTAGAGCAGGAATAAGAACAACTCAAGGGGGCACGGTGAGACTTCACTTCATACCGATTCATGTCTTCCGAGAAACCCCATCGGTAACCTTCTTTGACGCTGGGGTGCCCGGGAGCAATGGCACCGATGTGGTCGCTCACCATGGCACCGCCACATCCCCCCCCGATCAAGACGGCTCAGAGCAGTACTACGTGCACCGTCATCAGGTGGACAACAACCTTGTGCTGGAGGGGGCTCGGACCTTCACGCTGCTCAATCCAGCCTGGGATCATCCCCATCACATCATTCATTTGATCCGAGCGATGGGTGCTCTTCAAATCCCCATCGGCACCTACCACCGATCGGTGTCCAGCAACGAAGGAAGTCTGGTTCTGAACCAGTCCATGCGTGATCAGGGATTTGATTACGGAACGGAATTCATTCCCGTACGGCTTGAAGAACGAGACGATCTACGCAAGGCAAAGGCATCCGTTCCATGGATCTGGAGCTGGAAAGACGGGCACATCTGCAGAGACCACGATGCTCAGTGATGGTGCTTGCGTCGCCGTGAATGACGACGCAAGCGCTTCACCAAGCGACCGCTGATGAAGCGATCCTCCGCACACTCGAACTGATTCCAGCGCCATCCCAACCAGGACAACGACAAAACGATGGCAATGGCGATCAACCAACCCACGGGTTCAACGGCTCAAGTGGTAACTCAGAGACGAAGACTGCTGTTGCTCCATGGTCTTCCCAACCACTGATGGCGTTGTAGGTCGTCCATGGATCGCTGTCGCTGCTTCCATGAAGAGGCGTGAAGGAGGCAGGCTTCAACGCTGAGCATCTTGATCGAGGCTGAACTCCAGCAAGGCTGCCGTGAGCAAGGTCTTCATGGCTTGCAGCGCCTCCTGCTCCCGCGGATCCGCCGCCCCGGGCCATTTCTCCAGATGAAAGCTCACAGACCGGTGGAGCAGGCGCACAGCTTCGAGATCCAAATCGAACTGGAGGGTGGGGCGGGACTCGCTCATGCCCCCATTCTCCTCAAAACCTGTGCACCAGCATCAACGAATTGACAGCGAGGGACTTTTTGACTAGTACATAACTACCATTCTCCTCAACATGTCCCTCGTCAATGCTCCGCCACCCAGCAGCTGGCCGCCCATGGGATCAGGGCTGCTTCGACCCAGCCGCTCCCTCATGGTGTGCCTCACCTGCCAGCACTTTCAGCACACCATTGGAGAAGCAGGGATGACCCAGCCGGCCTGCGGACGGCACCAACACCTGCTCCCTCAGGGAGCCCACCTCGATCACCGCTGCCACCAGTGGATGCAGCGGCTGGAGAAGGAAATCGGCTGGTGCCCCGAGATCACATGAGCGCGGAACTTCTCCCAACGAGAGCACGACGCCAAATCACAAATGGAGCCACGGTGATCAGCATCAGGACCCCATAAACCGCCGAAGGGAGACTCATTTCCGTCAATACCCCATTGGAACCGGGCTGACTGAGCATCGCCCCCACAACAATGCCAACCGTCCCGTTCTGGAAGCCACTCTCAATCGCCAGGGTTGTCACTTGAGACCTGGGCAAAGCCAGCAACGGGCCCAGCGTGCAACCAAGCAACAGCATCAGCACATTGAGGCTGATCAAGATCGGACCTAGCACCTCCAAATGGGCAGTGAACACGTCCCATTGGCTCATCAATGTGGCGAGCAAGATCAGCGCGAACAACAGATTGGCCAAACGGGAACACCTCTGTTCCAACCGGGTGGCCGCAGAGGAGCGCAGCTGTTTGATCACCACACCGATCAGCACGGGCAACGTGGCAATCGCAAATACCTTGAAACTCAGTGGAGCAACGGCGAATTGAACATCTGTCGTCTCGAGAAACTGACCTGCTGATGCTCCGAGAATCAAAGGAAGGGTGACCGCTGTCAACAAACTGACAATGGCTGTGTAAGAGATGGAGAGGGCCACATCACCCCGGGCCCAACGGGACATCACATTCGAGGTAATCCCCCCGGGACAACAGCTCAGGATCATCACGCCGAAGGCCAAGTCACCTTGCAGCTGGAACAGGCGAATCAGCAAAAACGCAATCAAGGGAAGGCCAATGACCTGACAAAGCAAACCCGCCAGCAAGGCTTTCGGTTGTCGCAAAGCAACAGCAAAGTCCCGTGGCTCCAAACTGAGGCCGAGGGAGAACATGATGATTGCAAGGCTGAGACCAAGAAAAAGCTCAATCATTGAGCGCGCCTGACATTCATGAGGCCAAAAACTGTATCGAACAGGCCTGGTGAGATTGCATCACTTCATGCACGATCAATCACTCAACGCATAAAAAAAACCCCCCTCTCATGAGGGGAGTTCGCGGTTCAACCGAAGCTGAATGTCTTGGAGACTTCAGCCTCAGGCTGTCTCGATCAACCGATGGCGGGAGCCTGCAGAGCCACAGGAGTGGACTCAACAGTTGCCAGGTCGAGGGGGAAGTTGTGAGCGTTGCGCTCGTGCATCACTTCCATGCCGAGGCCGGCACGGTTCAACACGTCGGCCCAGGTGTTCAGGACGCGGCCCTGACCATCAAGGATGGACTGGTTGAAGTTGAAACCGTTGAGGTTGAAAGCCATGGTGCTGACGCCCAGGGCAGTGAACCAGATGCCAACGACAGGCCAGGCAGCCAGGAAGAAGTGAAGGCTGCGGCTGTTGTTGAAGGATGCGTATTGGAAGATCAGGCGACCGAAGTAACCGTGGGCAGCCACGATGTTGTAGGTCTCTTCCTCTTGGCCGAACTTGTAGCCGTAGTTCTGGGACTCGCTCTCGGTGGTTTCACGCACCAGGGAGG
>CAXQPR010000063.1:0-22958 GCA_964225855.1 Salipiger bermudensis
AAGAACAACAACTCGACGATCTTGCGGATGCGATTTTCTGGCGAAGACATCCTTCCTTGTACGGCGTGAAGCTCAGCAATCAAAGCGGGGCCTTAGCCCATGAATGGCAGCAGATCCGGCGATGTGATGCAGTGGTTGACTACCGCTTCTATCAAGCCGTTCCTCAGATGCGGGGCCGCACCATCAACACAGACCAGACAGAACTCATGGCGCTCTGGCACAACATCCACTCTCAGGTGCCGGGTTGCGCCTGAACCCTGCTCTTCAGCACCACAGAGCGAGGGCGAAGGATCACAGCCCCAATCGACTCAGGTACAGATTGCACATAACGATGAAACGGCTTGGAACGAATCACCCCCTGACCCGGCACCGTATGGACAGCAGATACACCCGAAGGATCAGTCACGATCACTCCCATGTGCGTCACATCCAATTCATGAACCGAAGTGGCAACAGCAAACAAATCACCACTTCGCAACAGGGGAGTGACCTGGCTCAGGCTTGAATTGGGGATGTAGTTCTGTACAACGTCGTAGTCCTGCTCCAATCGCGTGATGCAGGCCAACGTGGATTGATTGCGCAGCGGGGCATACAACTCTGGATGACTCGACATGTAATTCAGCTTCAAGGCTCGTGAGCGCTGACCTGGCAGGTCCTTTGTGATGTCATCAACCAGACCAGCGCGTTGAGCAGCACGACCCCAGTGATGAAAGTAATGATGCCTTGAGCAATAACCCACTTCTCCATTGGCATAGCGCAGCTGCTTTGTCACTTCTGCGAACCCATTCCAGCTACGAGAAGCCGCCAAAGCGAGCAATTGCTCGACAAACAGCATGCAGTCAAAACGGGTCAAATCCAGCTGAACACGCTCTTGAGGGCCGGCATCAAGAGAGAAGGTTACATACGGCGTACCCAGAAAATGCACTGCCAAAGTCGCCACGATTTGACCCCCAGTCAGGCCAGTCATCAGAGGCTGCAATCTGTCGAATGCAGCCTGCGATCCAGGGATCACCTTGAAATCAGAAGGCGCTGTCTCTCTGCCGGAATGCTGCTGGCGTGTTGGCTCGACAAGCCCAGCCTTGGCAACAACATTCGCACCTGCAGGATCACTGGAAAGGGAGTGACGCGCCCCGGTCAGAACCAAAGCGAGAGATATCAATAACAACAAGCGATTCACAATCATGGAAAAGCCCGGCCGCGCCTCTGCTTCACCCTGGCACACACAAATAGGCACGTATGGTTGGTCGGATGGTCAGAGCATTTGGGTTGAACCGTTCATCGTTCCGACGTCACCCTGCCGCCTGGTTGACGCTTCCAGCCACAGCAGCGCTTCTCACAGCTTGTGCCCCTTCCGCGCAACTGCCGGATTGCGTCACAGGAACTCAAGCCCCCACCGCCACGCAGAGCCAGCGCTGGCAAGCGGCCTCACCTCGCTCCAGCCTGGAACTCGCCATTGATGGCAGCAGCTCCATGCTTGGGTTGACGGGCTCAGCTTCTGCTAAAAGCGCCTGGAAAGCCCTCTTAAAAGGAGTGTCACTCAGCGCCGCCGCCAATGGCCTGAGCGTGAAGCCCGTTCGCATTGGCGGCGGCAAAAGCACACCCATCACCAGCACATCGCTCGCTGCTGATCCCTGTTTCTTCAGCGGTTGCGGCACTTTTCGGCCAGTCACCTCCAGCCTCGGTTCTCTCTGGGAACAACCGGGGTTAAGTCAGGGTGCGCCACCTCTGCGCGTTGCGATCACCGACCTGGAAGTCAACGATGGAGATATCAGCAAACTGGTCAAAGCGATCAAACCCCACGTCGCGGAGGGTGCCGTGATCGGGATCCTGGCGGTTCGCCTTCCCTTTGAAGGGAATGTTTTCAACAGCCAGGGAACGGTGATTCACAAGGGTGAAGCCGAACGACCGACTTATCTCCTGGCCACTGGTCCTCAGGCCCAGCTCCATAGTTTCCTACGCGATATCAAGACCAAGTCGGCACTGGCAGGAGTGCCCACGAGCTCCATGCAGCTCACACTCCTCGATGAGCAAGCGAATGCGCCGACGCTGCTTGCCAAAAATGTCACATCCACCCCTGCAGACCAAATCAAGGAGGTACCCCTGCGGTTAGGGGACAAGACCTACAGCCCCTACAGCAACGCGAGCTACCAATTCGCGAAGTTGGAGTCTTCAGTGGAGGGCCTGCGTCTCAGCACCAGCGCCAGTCCGGCCACAGATCTTCAACCCGACCTGGGTTTGGTGAACATTGGAGGAATTGCTCTGCCTGCACTCGACCCAGGCGTGAAAGGCATCCGTGCAACAGGGTTCCAACTCACAGGGTCAGATTTAACAGTCGCCATTGACATCCCCAAGAGCCAAATCGGTGGTGCGTTGCGTGCAAGCGTTCCTCGCGGACAACTCCCTGAAGCCTGGTGGGTGGCCTGGAACCGATCCGATCTCACTGCCAAAGAAGCACCCAATCAAACCGACGGACTGTTATTGCTCCTGACCAGCCTGAGCAAACTTATGGTGGAATCAGGAACGACCCCTGCAGCCTCTCTCTGTCTGGCTTTCAGCCGGTAAACGATCCCCGAAATCATGCGAAATCTGCAATTAATCTTGCTCGCCCTGTGCGTTGCGCTCGGTGTCGTCTGGATATTCATCGCACAAAACTGGATCTTCCTGAATCTGTTTCCAGGAATCCTGGTGGGCCCCGGCCTGAAATTGGATGACTATCTACAAACAGGCAGCAGCCCTGCCTTCTCCGTCTTCTGGGGAGGGTGCATCACCGCACTACTGATCTGGATTTCCGTGACCTGGTCAGCCCGGCCAGTCAGCTCATCGCAAACCAGAGCGATGCAACCGATGTGGTGGCTTGCTGCATCAATTCTCGTGATTTTTGGATGGTTGTGCCTCGGTTGGTTCACCATTTTCCAGTGGCAAGTCACTGGCACCAGCGCGTTGCCTGGCTACAGCAGCTACCCCGTGCCAGCAGGAGGCTGGCTGCTGCTGATGGGCTTCGTGATGCTGGACGTGATTTTGCTGTTCTGGCTGCCAACCCTCTTGGCATCACCACGCACCTACAGGCTGGTCGTGCCTGGCGCTGTCACTCTTTTGGGGAGCCGCTGAAATGAAGACGATTTTCGCCATCGGCGTCGGCGGTACCGGCGCGAAATGCATCGAAGCGCTGGTTCACTTGCATGCCTGCGGCCTGCTAACGGATCAAGACGGCAATCCCGCGCGGCTGGGGGTGTTTCTTGTGGAGCCCGACCAGCAGAGCGCCCTGCTGGTGCGCGCCCAGACCGCTATCAATCGCTACGGCGCCATGCGTCGTGCCGTGGGGCGCAACAGCGATCGATTCGCTCGCGCTGAATTGCGTGACTACGGCCAATGGAGCCCCCTCACCACCTCATCAGGCGCCCTCAGTCTCGATCAGGTCTTTCCCAAAGCCGTGCTGCGCACGCAGGCTCCCGGGGTTGCGGCCCTGTTCGATTGCCTATTCCCTCCAGAAGAGCAAAGCGCCGATCTGGAAGTGGGCTTTCGCGGCCGCCCGCCCATCGGATCGGCCGTGATGAGTCGGATCAGCCTCGACAAGGAGGCGCAAGTCGGTCAGTGGCAACAGATGCTGAGCGACATCCAAACCGCGGCCGGCAGCGGTGAAGCTCCGGTGATTCATCTGTTTGGCAGCGTGTTCGGTGGAACCGGGGCCTCCGGTGTACCCACCCTGGGCCAGCTGCTGAAGAACTGGCTGAAACAGCAAGGGCTCACCAGCATCCAGGTGCAGGCCTCTCTGCTGCTGCCCTACTTCGATTTCGAAGGCATGGCGGATGACGACACCGGCGTTCACGCCGAGTCGCGCAACTTCCAGCTGAACACCGATGCTGCCCTGCAATACCTGCGCACCAGTGGCCGCGCCTGCTTCGACAGGGTCTACCTGGTGGGAAGCGACATCAAAGCCCGCTATGGCTTCAGCATCGGCGGCACCTCTCAATCGAATGCCGCCCATGTGGTGGAGCTGCTGGCCGCCCTTGGGGTCTGCCATCCAGGTCACAGCAGCAATGGCTACGCGCACGTGCTCAGCCGCAGCGAGCAACAGAGCATGAGCTGGGAAGATCTGCCCGACAACGAAGTTGTTGGCGAAGCCCTGGCCCGCGGAGCCCGTTTCGCCGTGGCCTGGCGCAACAACATCAGCCGAGAAATCAACGCTGCCCAAAAGGTGCCGATGCGCACCTTCCTCAGTGGTGCCCCATGGGTTCAACGGTTCTTCCACCCGGCAGGTGCCAGCACCAGCCGCGGCGGCCGACCAGGCATCCGCGACAAGGAGCAGCTGACCGTGCAAAACGCGATCGATCAGTACTGCGACACCTTGCTGCAGTGGCTGAATCAGATCTCAAGCAATCTGGGCAGCGGGTTCCGCCAGGAGTTGTTCACCGCGGATCTGCTCAAGCCCAGCGATCGCTATCAGAACAATCTCAATCGGATCGTGCGAGGCAAGGCCCGACCCCGCATCGCCGAGTCCTCCGACAGCGTCGAGTTCATCAAGGTGCGCATGGATCGCCTCAGCGGCGATGCGATCCCCCATCGCGGCATGGCAGGTCTGGCTGACTGCCTCTGGACCCTGGTGGTCTGACGCCTTGTCCACAGAGCTCACTGAACACCTCCTCCCTTCGCCATGACCTCTTCCCAGTCCCAGGACATCGTTCAAATCCCCTGGTTTCCGAAAACAGATCCACCACTGGCTGGAGGCGCACAGTCGGGAGAGTGGCAGGGACGTGATCAGCAAAGTCTGGGCACCATTGCCAAGAGCCTGGTGTATGAGGTGTCCACCTCCAGGGTGAATTCGCTGCCTTCCCCCTGGTCGAGGGCCCTGCAGTTCGAGCAAGCCGTGCTCAACACGCGTTACCCCACCCGCGATTCTCTGCTGGAGGAATTGTTCGGCGGCATGGCCTGTCTGGGCCTCTGGGAAATGTTCGGCTTACGCCTTGATGCGCAGCGGGTCGCTCTGCTGGACCATGCCGACCTGCAAGACGATGCCGTCGGTCCATTCTCTCGCAGCCTCGCCAGCTCGCTTCCAGACGGCGCGACGTCTCTGTCACGTCAACCCGACGGTCGCAATCCCTGGGACGTCGTCTACGTGTTCACCCTCCAGGGAACCGTGGTGGGCTTCAGCTCCCCCAGCACCCTGTTCTGCCCTGCGGTGCATCTCCCCCAAGCGATCCAAGGGATGGGCTGGACTGCAGGTGGACGATTCAGCAACCCCGTTGAATTCCTCGGCGGTCCCCAGCGTCAAGCTCTGGCCGATTGGTTCAGCCATGTGAAGAACGGGATGCTGCAAGCACCCGATCTACAAAGCCAGACCACTGCGGGGCAACTGGCTGAAGTGCTCGATCTGTTCATCACCAAACTCACTGCCGGGCGGCTGGGCACCCCGACCCTGTCGGACAGCGGTCGCGTCGCCAACCTGCCTTCAAACCCGGTGGCTCTGTCCCTGCTGGCGCGCCCAGCCAAAGGTGGCGTCAGTGCCAGCCAGGCCACCATCGAACTGGGCGATCGCCTCAAGGCTCCGCTTGGCGACACTCCAACCAGCGAACCGGTGGTGCTGGTGGATCCCGACATGCCCAACAAGCTCGGGGTCAGTGCAGCTGACATCTGCCTGTACAAATCAGCCACGCTTGAGTCGATCGGCTTTGATCCCGCTCAGCTCGAACGGCAATACGGCCAGGAGATCACTGTTCTCACTCCTGATCAGATCTTCCTCGACGAGCTGTATCTGGTGTCAGGAGAACAGGCACTGATGCATTCATGGCTGCCCAGCCGCCTCGAAGGCGTGCCCATGGTCAATGGAGAAGCAGTCACGCCCCTTCTGCCTCTGCGTCCGGAAATCCGCCGTCTGTTCAGCAGCCGCGAACTGCAGGAGCGCTGCGAACTGCGGGTCATGCAGACCAGTGTGAGCAGTGAGCTGGAAATTCGTCTCACCCTGCCGCTGCAAGGCCAGCGTGATGGTTATGCCATCTCCCGCTCCTATCCCTTGAAGGAGCAGAACCTGGTGGCGGAAGACCTGCCGGTGATCACGCTATGGCCCTTTGTCAGCGATGAGCGCTGGCGTCTGTATTACCTCTTCTGCGAAGACAGCCCATCAGCTCTCACCGTTGATGGATTCGCCGACTACGACCGCAAACTGGGCCGGGATGGCCAACAGGTCGTGAAGTATTTCACCACCAGCCATTTCCCGGATCTGGTTCGCCTCAGTGAGCGCGGGCAAGACCGTGGCCTGTTGCCGGTGACCCCTCCAGCCAGTAGCCCAGATCAGGGAACCCAATGGCAAGTGGGCATCGACTTCGGCACCTCGTTCACCAACTTCTTCATTGATGAAGGTGCAGGCCCGCAACGGCGCCACCTCGACACCAGGGTGATCTCCCTCACCCTTTCGCAGAAAGAAGAACGCCAGCGCCTGCTGAATCAGTACTTCGTTCCAGAGGAGATGCTGCCCAACGCCGATAACGGCGGCAATCCACCCACCGCGACTGCCATCAGCCTGCGCGGCTGGCAGGAAGTGCTCGGCCAGGTGCCGGAGCTCTTCCATGAGGCCCGCTTGCGCGTTCCCAGCCCCGGTGAATTCGGTGGCGCAGAACTGCGCACGGGGTTCAAGTGGGAGCAAATGCAATATCAGAAACCCTTCCTGAAGGAGGTCGCACTGCTGATCAGTGCCAATGCAGCCGCCAATGGCGCGAAGGAATTGCAGTGGTCTGTGTCCTATCCCAGTGCGTTCTCTCCAAACGAGGTGGCGCGCTACCGGCGGGTGTGGGTGGAACTCTGCGCCGACCTGAACAAACTCACAGGCTTGCGCCATGCCCTCAACGGCAAAGCTGGTGAGGGTGGCCTGCAGACAGAAGCTGTGGCCTTCGCCAGCTACTTCGGCAACTTCCAGAACCGTCAGATGGTGCACACCTCCTGCCTCGACGTGGGCGGCGGCACCACCGACATTTCGATCTGGCAGGACAACCGCCTCATTCACCAGGTGTCGATCCCCTTTGCCGGTCGCGACATCAGCTCCCAGCTGCTGCGCCGGAAGCCATCGTTCCTGAAATCCCTCTTCCCGCCGAGCCTCACCGCCGACATCAGTGATGACGAAGCGAGGGCGCGCCAGGACCGCAACTTCACCAGTCGCCTCGACAACATCATGCGCTACGGCTCCGATGAGCTGCTAGCCGGTCGGCTTGACATGCTCGTGAATCAGGAATCGACGCTGCAGGAACCGCTGCAGCAATTCCTCAGCCTGCTCGCCGTCAGCTTTGGGGGGATCTACCACTACCTCGGCCAGATTCAGCAGGTGCTGCGCGAGGAAGGAAAACTCACACGCTCCACCCCAACCCCGGTGTACATCGGAGGCAATGGCGGGCGTCTGATCAATTGGATTGATGCCAGCTCCAGCTTCCAGAAGGGAGGGGATCCCGACCGTCTGATGGAGATGCTGCAGATCAAGGCATCCGGCAGTGAAGCCGGCAATGCATCGACCACGCTCTCCGATGCCTACAAAGACGAAACCTCCTGCGGCTTGATCAGCTCGGGCGTGAATCTGGTCGGTGATTTCGATCCCCGCACCGATGTGATGGTGTGTGGCTCAACCCTGGTGGTCAACAATCTGACCTTCGAGGCCGGCGACCGTGTGGAGTTGCCCCACACCATGTCGCAGATTGAGCGCTATGAGCTGCCGAATCTCGACGCAATCCGAGCCTTTGTTGACCACTACGACAACAGCATTGCGGAACTGCGAATCCGCAGCCTGCTGCCGATTCGTCAGTTGTGTGACCTGGACACGCTCTGGGCCGAAGTGGAGACGGAAGTGCGTTCTCTCTGCCTGGCAAAAGTGGGCCAAGAAGCCAGTGACCTCGAACCCGAACCGGGCTTCATTCTTGGCCTAAGAGCGCTCACCAACACCTTGGGCCGTCTTTGGGCCGATCGTTTCTGAGGGACAACGCCATGAACACTGCACGCAAACTAGGCCTGGTTGCCGTGGCGTTGACCGCCAGCCTCTGGGGACTCAATGCGCAGATCCCAGCGCAGGCCCGCCCGCCGCTACCGACTCCGGAGAACCAGGGACAAAGTCGAGGTCTTCCTGGAGATGATCCTCTCGAGCCATCAGCAGAACAATCTGACCCCAGCTCTGCACCACCAGCGGCTCCATCTCCTGACCTTGATCAAGGGAGTTTGAGCGCAATTGAGCAACGCCTGGAGCAACTCGAGAGCAGCAAAGCGGAAGCCGATCTACCGATCGGGCCCATTCGCCTGCCCTTTGCCTTTCTCACGGGCAGCAGTCTGGTACTGGCTCTGCTCGGCCTGGCCGCCGGGATCACTGCTCACCTGCACCTGCGCCGCAGCCACCAGTCACTGCGGCGACAGACCGACAATCTGCGCACGCGGCTGAACACACTCGAGATGCAAGTGGACCAAGACCGTGTCGTCAACCGCACGCGGCCCACCCCCTCGGCGACAGCCCAGCTGTTTACGAGCCAACCTCCGGCTGCCAACCCCAGGCCGACGCCCATGGCAGCCCCTCCAGCTGCGACGCCGCCGGCGCCCACCCCTGCAGCACCACCTGCTCAGAGTCCTGCTCCAGCTCCCATCAGCAAAGCTGGCCTGATCGCTGCCTTGAACAATGGCGATCGACAGCAACTGCGTGATGCAGCCAAGGCGGAGCTCAACATCACCAGTGAGTCGGAGAATGCGATCGCGACCGGGCGAGCCACAGCCACCGAACTGGAAGAAGTACCTGGGGGTGGCAGCTACTGGCTGATTTCACTCAATCAACAGCATTGGTTGTTCCCCACCGACCGCACACTGAAAGGGTTTGCAGCCGCTCAACCTTCCAAAGGGCTGTTCACCTACGAGCAGCAAACAATCTCAAAAGCCCAGTTGATGGAACCCGCCTTGCTGGAACAGACCGGATCCTCGTGGAGCGTGAAAACTCTCGGACGCATCGGCACACCGTGAGCGTTCTATTTCGCAGGGCAGCTGTTCAGTCTCCTGGGGTCAGCAATCAGCGCAACCTCCTGTGCTGTTAAAAACTTGCTGAACCCAGAGAAGGGCAGGTCAGCCCGACAGTCTGGACTCCAGCGCCTGCAACCTTTTTTCAAGACTGGTCTGCAGCGGATCAGCATGCAGACCAATTAAGCCCTTCTCTTTGAGATACCAGCGACGTCCATGCTCAACGCCATGGGCGAAGCCCGGCTTGATGAGCTCCATCTCTGCAGGTGGAGAAGCTTCAGTACTTCGATCAAACAAACGCCCCAAACTTTCAATCTGCGTTTGTCGCTGAAGCATGCCTGGTCGTGGGAGCAAAACCCATTCACCATCTTGGGTTTCGATCATCCATGTGGTGCCCTGGGCAAACACCTCCAGCTCTATTTCCTCAATCGCCCCACTCAACGTGCGACCGCTAACACTGCAGGGCCGCGCAAAAGGCTGCAACAGGGCCGGCGTGTTCCGGTAAACATCAACAAGCCCATCGAGGGGAAGATTCAGCGCTGGGATCGCATTGTCTTGAGTGTCAGGTCGAACTGGGAGTTCAGGCTCACGGCGAGGAGCACCTGACGCAATCAGGTCTTCGTCTCTGTAGTTTTGCAGCGAAGCCTCAAGCTGCTCTAAACGCTCTGTGAGCTCAGTCACATCGCGCCGAACGCTATCAAAACTCCGAGTAATATTTTCATTCGTTTCAACAAAGTGATCGCTCAACTGGCGAACACTTTTCAACAAAAACTTGACCGAATCAACCAACCTGTCGCTATCCACGAATCAATCCTCCTGACTTTGACGGGCACGATCAACAGAGGCTTCTGCGGCCCTGAGGAGATCCCCCAACTCATCATCCGCCGCCGCACTTACGACACGGGAAACCTCAGAGGGACTAGCGCCGGAACCAGCAGCGGGAGCTGTCGACACTGAAGCAGTCGAAATGCTGCTGCCATCCGATGGACCCAGGGAGCGATTTGCAGCATTCACCGCCTCAGGCAATAGCAACAAATCAAGCAATTGACCGATGCCACAGAAGCCAAGGGTGAATAACAGGGCAATCCCGTAACCCACCTGACCGAGGTACATGCGCTGCACACCACACACCCCAACAAAAGACAAGCTCCAGAGCAAATACCCTATGGCCACCTCTTTTTTCTCTGGCGGAGGACTCATCCAAGAACACTAAAGCCTCTTGATCTTACAATCCAAAGACGTAATCATCAAGCGAGTCGGCACACCAAGCTCATGAGAACCTGACAATAATGCTTCATTTCTGGCCTTTACTCCTCAGCGCATTACTCGGAGCATGGATCCTCAGAACAGCCATTGTCGTCGCCCTCGCCCATCAACACAACCAGGCCGAACGAACAGAAGAAGGTAACTGGAGAGAGCAATCATCAAACCCTTCCAAACCGCTGGTCAGCATTCTGATCCCAGCATGCAACGAAGAAGCGACAATCACGGGCTGCCTTCAGTCGTGCATTCAATCCAATTACGGCAACAAGGAAATAATCGTTATTAACGACGGTTCGAACGACGCCACATCCAATCACGCCCACATCGTGCAGGCAAACCACCCAGAAGCTCGGATCACCGTGATCGACTTCGCTTGTAACCAAGGCAAAACAGCGGCCCTCAACGAAGGATTGCTCTATGCCAACGGAGAATTCGTCGTCACCCTCGATGCCGACACAAGATTTTCAGACACATCCGGCCTTACAAGACTTCTCAACCCACTCATCCAATACCGAACCATTGCAGCCTGCACAGGCAACCTAAAGATTGCCAAACCAGAAAAAATAATTCCGAATATTCAGTCGATCGAATATACAAAAATCATCCAAACATTCAAACGCGCCCAGAGCCATGTCAACGCAATCTTGATCCTGCCAGGTGCTGTCAGCGCATTCAGGGCAGCAGAACTGCGATCGATTGGTGGATTCTCCGCTTCAACGCTTGCCGAAGATGCAGATGCCACCATGAGCCTTTTGCAACGTCGACATCGACTGCTATTCACCAGTAGCTCCAGCGCCATTACCCACGGCCCCAACACAGTTCAAGAGCTGCTCAACCAACGCATCCGCTGGCGCGTGGGGCAACTGCAATGCCTTTGGAAACACCGCAAACTCTGCGGCCAGTCCCTGAGCACGACCTTTTTCTTTATCGACACGGCCAGTACGAATTTGATTTCAGCTGCAGCACCTTTCGTGCTTGCCCTTACCGGCATCTACGTGATCCAGAAAGGCCTATGGCAACAACCAATCGCGACCATTGCCGGCTTCGTTGCGATTGATATTGGCACAACTCTTTTTGCCTACACAGCAGCCGGACAGAAGACACCATCCATTCCCAACTATCTGCGCCACCTCCTCTTCTTCAGCCTGTTCAATCCATTCATCACCTGGGCAGCCATTGGCCAGCTTCTTGGACCGCAACCGCTGCAATGGCGACGAGCCCATCAAAAGTCAGCCTCTGACGCCTCAGATCTTCGCCTTAAGCGACCCTTGGAATCCTCGGCAAATTCCAAATAGAGACTGCGCGCATCGAGGGGTCTACGGGCATCAATCAACGCTCGCACCCGCGCTCTCCACCATCCGCTCACATGACAGCAAAGCTGCGGATCCGGCGGTGGTGTGCTGAAGGGAAAACCCATTCGCCAGCAGCCGCTGTTATCAAGCTATTCACGCTGCAGCTGCTTGCCAGCCTCAAGGAGCAGGGCGTCACAGTGCAGCAAGAACTCTTCACCTGACCGCACAGTCGATGGCATCGCAACTGCTCAACCTCACCACCTGCCGACCCTTCGAATGCATTGCACTCACCCAAGCTGTGCACGACTTCATCCGCGTGCATGGGGAACGGGATGGGGCCGTGGTGATCGCCAGCCAACACACCACCACTGCCGTGATCGTGAATGAAATGGAAAAACGGCTGTTGATCGACCTCGAGCAGTGGCTCAGCCAACTCGCCCCTGCCTCTGCAGCTTGGAAGCACAACGATCTGGAACTGAGGCCCAACATCCCAGCTGATGAACCCCGCAATGCCCACGCCCACCTTCAAGCTCTGCTGCTGGGCAATCAAGTCATGGTCACCGTGAGCAACGGCCAGCCGGTGCTGGGGCGGTACCAGGACGTGATCCTGGTGGAGCTCGACGGCCCTCGCCAACGCAAGGTGGCCTTGCAATGGCTTTCGGCTTGATCCGCAAATGCTCAAAAAACCGGGCCCTTGTTGCCGTTGGCACGGCAAACATCGCTCAGCCTCTCAAGCATGGTTTCACTTGCACGCTCCCGATGACAACCGAGGAAGCGATGGCCCTGATCGAAGGGGCTCTTGATTACTGCCGTCAACGCCAGAAAGTGCTCACGAGCGGTGATCGCGACGCCGATGCACTGGCCATCGACCATGAATTCAAAGAGTGGCTCAATCCCCAAGGAGGCATCCTGCCGTTAATGCCCTGCCCGAAGCCCGAAAGCAGTTGAGCCACCTTTATCGCTAAGCAATTGCGCTCATGAATCCTGATCAGCAGCCGTGCCAGAACGAGAGCGTCCCCCAAGGAGATCAACGAGCAAACTGATCTGACTCCTCATCGGGCACTCCTTGACTAGGGGTGCCTTTTTAATGGGGCTCAACATGTCCCTTGGTTCCAGCGCAGGGGGTCTCAGGAGCAGGGAAATCGAACAGACCCAGCCCATTGAGCAACAGAAGGGACAACCCGCGCGGACACACCAGTAGGGCATCGGCAAATACCGATTGAAGGATTGCCAAGAAGGTCACCCCTCCTGGTCCTCTTCACCATCTTCCTGACATCCCTATCGCCACCTCCCCCAAGCGTGGTGAGCCGAATTCGAATCTCTAGTGACAATGGGGGACACGCCAGTGACGGCAGCAGGCTTCAGCTTTCATGCGTCAAGGTGCCATCAGCGCTGGTGCCTTGGTGATTCGATTGGACGGATCATTGGTGATGTAGCTGAGAGCATCAAGCGTTAAAGGAAGCAGAACCGCTCTCCTATCTCAATCAGTTCTCTATAAAACCGATTGAATTACCATTTTTGTGCTTCAAGAACAGACCATACTTGGCATTCAGATTTGGCCTCCATATCCCACCTCTTTTATCTGCGTAGTAGATGTTTTCACCGCTGCCGTGCCGGACATAGGTCTCTGTAACCCCATCAGCCCACCGCATCGTCAGCGTGAAGGGATTCTGGGAAACAGAGCATGGCATCTTCACCGAGTTGAAATAGCAGGTTCCTCTGTACTCAGCCGCCCTGGCAGAAGACGCAAGAGACAGTGCGACAGCAAACAGTGCTGTTGGCACAAGCTTCAACATGGTGAGTCTCATTCGTTTCTCGATGGCACCTGCTTTCCGTGATAGCAGCCCCCTACTCAAGGGGACACCAGAAGTTCTCACTCACTGGAATTTTTACTTACTGGGTGGCAATGGACAGTTTTTAATGTCTGGATCATCGCGCAAGGCTTTGTAGGCCGCTTCAACAGATTCCGATGTGTCGTCTTGATCGGTTAGCCCTTTTAGAAAGTCTCTCGCGATATTTCTTCCGAGGAGCCCTTCTTTTTCGAGGGTGCACACTGTGTATCCACTACCAATAAAAAAAGGCACTTCGAAGCCTTGATCTTGGGCATCTGCTGGTGGAGCACAGAGTCCTCCTGCAAAAACTGTTGCGAACAGGGCCAGGAGCGTGGTTTTTTTCATGTCGAGAGCTCCCGATGAGTGAACTACACGCGCCGATTATCGACCACTCCGAGCCTTTCTGAAAGCACAGCCGTATTCGCCAAGGTTTCCAACAAGCTGCCACGGAGACAGCCGGCGCAGCACCATGCAAACCGTTGCCCGATGAGCAATGCCCGAGAACAAAGTTCCCGACTGGCTGCACAGCTGCGATTCAGGCTGATCGCCACTGGCCAAACCGTTCGAAGCACAGGAGCGCCTGCACCATGACCAACAACGGTCAGTCGTCGCCGGTGATCCTCAGAAAAACCCTGGGGCAAGCACCTGAAGAGCACCAACTCCACAACAGGAATCCACAGAGACAAGAAGCCAGCTAACAGCGCAATTCCCTGTGACCAAAATCACAACCCTTCTCGCTTGAGATCAATGCGGTGAGAGGGAAGCCCGGAAATGATGAGACCTCGGAGGAACACACCTCCCAAACCCCATTCAAAACAATGACCAACAACGAACTCACGCTCGCCCACCTCTCATCGATCAGTGCCGCCAAAAAGCAGATCGGCAATTACTGCCTTAAAGGCTACGAAAACAAAACCCAAAAGAAGACCACCTCAACCCCACAAGCCATCAAACAGCAGTACATCAAAAAGCACGACGACAACAACTCCTCGACCCTGGTCATCCCTGATTTTTATCCAATGGGTGAGTGGTGATTCCCCAACCAATCAACTCCTTCCCCGCCACAAGCGGGTTTTTATTGCCTTCCAACGCCATCTCCCCAATCCATCACATAACCCTCAACGCAACGCCATGCACACTCAGCATCAAGTCCCGACCGGCCAAGGCTGACGCAGCCCACTGCCCTGGGAAATTCCGACAGGACCCTCTTGCATGGCAAGCGAACAGCAACCGCTTGCCAACACCGCCGATCACGAGTAGTACAGAAGTACTGATGCCTGGGTGATCATGGATGACTGGGACTTCGTGGACCCCGACGACCTGAGCAACTGGAAGGGGGCCTGCATCTGCATGACCTGCCAGCACTTCAGCTACGGGGTCGACCGTCACTGCCGCACGATCCTGGGTTGCACCGTGCGACGCCGCCAACTGCCCCAAGGCGATCACCTAATCAAACGTTGCCGGCTCTGGGCACCGACCTGGCAGCAACAGGTGGGCTGGGCTCCAGAAGTGAGTTGATCAGCTCAGCGCTGCACCCACGCCAGGGTCTGCTCCAGAGCCATTTGCCATTCACCAGCAGCAAAGGCATGGCGGTGACCATGACCTGGAAGCAACCAGGCCACATCAAGCGGCAACAACAGTCGCACCGACTGAATCTGCCGTTCGAAATCCCACCAGCAATAGCGCTCTGATGCCACCACCACCTGCCGCTCCCGGTTCCACCAAAGGTGATCACCGCTGAAGAGCACCGCCCGCTGGTCTCCGAGCTGAAGACACATCGACCCCGCGGTGTGACCCGGTGTGGGGATCAAGCGGAGTCCATCACCGATCAGTTGAGGAGCTTCACCCTCCAGATGCCGCTCGGCCTCAGGCGCCGCTTCAGCATCGGCGCCATGGATCCACCGCTCGGCCCCAAAAGCGCTGGCCCAACGGGCGTGGTCGGCGACGTCATCGCGGTGCGTCAACACGATGGTCACCAAGCCGCCTAAAGCCTCGATCCGCCTGGCCAGGGGAGCACTCCAGCGCGGTACATCCACCATCACGTTGCCGTCCGGGCGACGGATCAACCAGCTGCAGGCACCGAAACTGCGTTTGGAGGCCCATCCGCAATAGAACACCTCCCCTTGGTGATGCCGCGTCACAGGCACTGGGAATCCGTCATCAGGCCTCTGATCACGTTGTTCTGCACTGGCTTCAATGGCTGCTACGGGGCAGGCCTGAAGCGCCAACAGGGCCCGATGCAACGCCGGAAGCTCACGCGGCTGCTGGCACACCACAGCCGCATCACCCCCATTGGCGAAGTGCTCGGGATCGAACTGCCAGCAGGTACCGCAGCTGATGCAACGGGAGTTAATCCAGAACATGACCTCAGTTCCAGTAGCCCGTGCGCTGCAGAAACGCCTTCAAGGCCTCCGGGAAATTGGGGTACACCACTTCAGGAGTGCGACAGCCCTTGGCGTCATAGCCGCCCAAGCAGGCCTTCAACCCCCAGTCACTCGTGGCGGAATAGCGCTCCAGCATTTGTTGCCATCCCTGTTGCCGTTCACCCACCAGCGCCTTGGTGGCGACGTAGGCCGCCAACCAGCCATTGGGGTTGCCATCCGGATCGCGCGGCTGATCAAGCAGTCCCTGATAACTCTCCAATTCACGCCGATAAAGAGGTCGATACCGGGGCTGATGGCTCACGTCGACAAACTGCTCACCCTCGAGCTGCCACAACCGCGTCGGCGCCCGACCGCAGGCGTAACAGGCGAATTCATAGAGGAAGCGGTTATCCGAGCTCACAATCAACGGCACCGTTCCGCCGTAGGGCGTACGGGCCGGGGCAGGGCCTCCATCAAAGGGCCCCAGATGCACTGTGCGCCAGAGCTCCTGCCCCGTTGGCCGGGTGAGCACCTGCATCTGATTGCAGCAATGGGCGCCGCCGGTGAAAGCCGACAACAGCACTTCCGGATACACGTTGTCGGGATCCAGGTTCACGATCTGAACCACCGCCGCCCCATTCATCCCGACAGGTGATGCCGGACCTTCCAGAACGCCAACCACCTCCCCCTTCACCCTGACCGTGGCCACCGCCTGGGTGGCTTGGCGACCGGCCGTATTCAGAGCGGAGCGCAGCTGCACTTCGACCGACACCGGTCCCTGCTTCAGCTCAGCGGAACGACGCTGCTTGAGCGTTTCCGTGCGCAGCACCGTGCCCTCGTCCTCCATGGATCGAGCGCTCAACGGAGAGGCCACTCCCATTCCGGCGACGACCAGACCAAGGAGCACCCACCGCGGCAGCATCCAAGAGCGAAGCATCAGCACGAGGAGCATCAACCCTCGGTTTAGCGACAACCGTGATTCAGGGAAGTGCAGGAATGGCGTCAATCCGACCGATCACCACAAAAGCGCGACCTGGATGCAACTCTGCAGCCATCCGACAAGCTTCGCTGCGACTGGAAGCACGCACCACCACACTCTGGGTGCCGCCCGGCAGCTCCACTCTCACTTCATAGGACGACCGCATCATGGCCAAGGCACACCCTTCGTTCTGACTCAGGTCACTGGCAATGCGCCAGTGCTGGAACCCTGACCTAGGCCGCAATTCGTAGCAATGCCGACGCCAGCAGCCCAAAGGGTGCGGGATAACTAGCGCACCGAAGCGGCAAGCATCGGTACTCCTGTTGGGGGACGAGCCGGGGACTGGAGACCCCCGGCTTTTTTGTGCCCTTGCCCAACGAATGAACCAGAACACCCGTTTCCAACGGACCCATCCACCCGGCCTGGCCCTTGTTGCTATGCAAGCCGTCGGATTGACAACAGACCTGATCCCACAGAGTGTCGGCAGAAGACCGACCCACCGTGCATGGCTGACGTGATCAACCCCAGCAGCCATCACAGCGCTGCCGCTCAGATCAGTGGCCGGGAGGCCAGGTTGCAGGCGCTCATGCGCGAAGACGATCCGATTTGGTTGTCGACAACCGATCGACAACTCCACGCCATCCGCTCCTGCTTCAGCTGTGCTCTGCACATGCATCAGCCCACCATTCCTGCGGGGACAGACGGAGACCTGATCTCCCATCTCCAGTTCATGCTGGAGCATCCCGATCAGGACGACAACCACAACGCCGAGCCATTCGCCCACTGCTACCGGCGCATGGCGGAGCTCATCCCCCAACTGATCAATGCCGGCTGCAGCCCGCGGATCATGCTCGATTACTCGGGCACGTTGCTCTGGGGCATGGAACAAATGGGACGCAGCGATATCACCGACGCGCTGCGGTTCTTGGCCTGTGACCCCGAGATGCAACGCCATGTGGAATGGCTGGGTACGTTCTGGGGTCACGCAGTCGCGCCCTCCACACCGATTCCAGACCTGATCCTGCAGATCCAGGCCTGGCAGCACCAGTTCGCAGCTCTGGCCGGTGATGCCGCACTTCAGCGGGTGCGGGGGTTCTCGCTACCGGAGATGCACCTTCCGAACCACCCGGACACCCTGTATGCGCTGATCAAGGCACTGAAGCAATGCGGCTACCGCTGGCTGATGGTGCAGGAACACAGCGTTGAAACCCTGCAGGGAGAAGCTCTCCCACGGGAGCAGACCCTGGTACCCAACCGACTGATCGCCCGCGACTCCAACGGCAGAGAAATCAGCATCACGGCATTAATCAAAACCCAGGGCTCCGACACCAAACTGGTGGGTCAGATGCAGCCCTGCTACGAAGCCCTTGGGTTGGGACAGCAACTGCTGGCGGGACGTCAGGTGCCAGCCCTGGTCAGCCAGATCGCCGACGGCGAAAACGGTGGCGTGATGATGAATGAATTCCCTGCCGCTTTCATCCAGGCCCACGAGCGGATCCGCGGCGCGGAAACCCAGGCGATCAACGGCACGGAGTACCTCGAACTGCTGGAAGCGGAAGGCTCCGATCCGGAGCACTACCCGCCGATCCAAGCGGTGCAACAACAACGCCTATGGAACGCGATCGAAGGATCCCTCAACCCAGCCTCAGTGGAGGCCGCCATCACCCAATTGAAAGAAATGGATCCTGGGTTTTCCATGGATGGTGCCTCCTGGACCAACAACTTGAGCTGGGTCGAGGGCTACAGCAACGTGCTCACGCCGATGCATCAGCTCAGCGCTGGGTTTCATGCCCGCTTTGATGCGGCACTGCAAGCCGATCCCTCCCTCACCGCCAACGCGCACTACCGCGACTGCCTGCTGCACCTGCTGCTACTCGAAACCAGTTGTTTCCGCTATTGGGGACAGGGCACCTGGACGGACTACGCCCGGGAGATCCATCGACGCGGCAGCACACTTCTGGAGACAGGGGGCGCTAACGCGCCCACCAGCGGCGCAAGCGCATAAGCAGACGACTCAGAACGCGTCGTGGTCCCCGCGCCTCAGAAGGGCGAGGCGGCCTGGCCAAAGCCTGAGTTGACGTTGAACTCAGCGTCGGGGCATACCCCTCAAAGGCGATCTGCTCCAGCAGCTCACCCTCAAGATCGGCCGCCAGGGTGCGAGGGCTAATGCGCCCTCCACAACCGGGGGAATAGCGCCCATGAAACTGCTTCATGCCAGTCATCCTTCGGCCTCCCCACGTGAATGCGACCGGAAGGACTTCTCCCGCACCGCAGACGCAGCCAACAGCGCAACAAGCACCGTCGGCTCCGCTGCCGCGGACGGATCACTCCACACGGTCTCGAACAACAGAACAGATCCCACTGCCGCACCACAGCCGAGGGCCGTGGCCGTGAGCACCGACACCAGCCCACAAAGCACCGGTGTCTGCCGGAGCTGCTCGTGATTCAGCACGGTATTCATGAGCACCACGCCGCTGATCTCACCATGACTCCGGGATGAGATCACGACAGCAGCAGAATCCAGAACGACGGAATCATTTCCACATCACGCACACTGATGGGATGACCCGTTCCCCAAGCGCACGCCCGCTACCGACCACCGGAGCCATCACCGGGTTGGGCGAGGCCATTGCCTTTTTTCGCACCGCCGACTTCGCCCAGGAACGCTTCGGACGCCTTGGCGATGTGTTCGAGACCAAACTGCTTGGCCAGCGACTGGTGTTCATCCGCGGCGATGCCGCCATCAGCGACCTGCTGGGGCAAGCCGAAGCCGTCGAGGGCTGGTGGCCCGAAAGCGTGCGTCGCCTCCTGGGCAGCCGCTCCCTCGCCAACCGTAATGGTGCGGCCCACAAAGCCAGGCGACGGGTCGTCGGACAACTGTTCTCCAGTGCAGCTCTGCAGCGCTACAGCCCCCGAATTGTGGAGCAGGTGAATGCGCTGGCGCAGGACCTGCAGAACAGCAGCAACAACCCAATCCCTCTGGCCGAGCGGATGCGTCGCTTCGCATTCAGCGTGATTGCGTCCACCGTGCTGGGGCTCGATGACAACGACCGCGATGCCCTGTTTGGAGATTTCGAAATCTGGACCCGGGCCCTGTTTTCGATTCCACTGGCCATCCCCGGCACAGCATTCGCGAAGGCACTGGCAGCACGAGAGCGCTTGCTGATTCGCCTCAAAGAAGTGCTTACCAAAGCCGACGGCAGTCGCGGTGGACTGGACCTGATGACCGGTGGATTGGATGAAGCCGGTATTCCGCTCAGCGATGACGACCTGGTGGAGCAATTGCTTCTGCTGCTGTTTGCCGGCTACGAAACCACCGCCTCCTCCCTCAGCTGTTTGATGCGTGAACTGCTGCTTCAGCCATCAGTCAACAGCTGGCTGAGAGAAGAAACCGATGCCTTGGACTGGCCACCGAATGACGCCCAAGCAGCGACGGCCTACGACAGCCAACGCGCCCCACGCCTGAATGCAGTGGTGCAGGAAGTGATGCGCATGACACCGCCGGTCGGGGGCTTTTTTCGGCGCACCATCCGAACCATCACCCTGGCCGGCGTGGAGATTCCAGCTGGGAGCGTGATTCAGGTGGCACTGGCAGCCTCCAATCGTCACGGTGGCGGAGACCTGGACGCATTCCGCCCCAGCCGACATCTCGAACCAGACAACAGCGTCCCCACCCTGATGCCCTTTGGGGGAGGCGAGCGTGTTTGCCTCGGCAAAGCCCTCGCGGAGCTGGAAATTCGCTTGATGGTGGCGGGATTGCTGCAACAAGTGACGTTGGAGCTGACCCCCGATCAGGATGTCTCACTGCAATTAATCCCGAGCCCCACACCACGCGACGGACTCTGGGTGCGTGCAACAGCCGACCATGAATGACACCTGCCACTGAGGATGACCGGCAGCATTACCAATCAATCAAATCGAAAATAATGCATTGAATTGCCTAATTCGCCAATACAAAAGTATTGATATATAGCTGAAGAGTTCATCATCCTGCCCACAAATGCGTGAGCACGCCACAGCCCTGCGCCCTCCAGCCTTGAAGCGCCCCAATAAGGGTTCAAACCAAATGCATCACTTAAGTGCTGGTCGTAATCTTGAACTCCAGGAACAAAGCTTCAGCCTCGGCATACTCTTTACTGGAACGCAACTGAAACACTTGCTGCTTCCACCAATCCCAGGTCTCAATCTCAATCAACTCATCCAGAATTCTCTCGCGCATCAAAGCCACCAACGACTGCCTCAAAGCTAGGCAAGCATTGATCAGTTGACTGTCTGTTTGAACACAAATGCAAGAGTGCACATGGCCCCATCACCACTCCCCACTTGGAGTGAAGCGAACTAGAGTTCACAAAAAGCCGCCGAGGGCATGAAAACTGCACTCAAACGACCACTCTTGATCGCCCTGCGGGACGCAACAGTAATCGCGGTTGCAGCAATTGGCCTTTATTTATTACTGATTGTTTTTAACGTCTTAGGCGTTCCCACCCCAGCAATCGAGCCTCTGCCTGTCTTTTACAAACCAATTTTTTATATCAGCTCACTCGCTTTTGCGGCTTACAAGCAAACGCGAAACAGCTGGCGCCATCTTGCCCTCATGGTTCCCATGCTGTGGGGCCTCCTGACGATCACAGCCCTGTACCTGAGCTACTTCTTCACTTGGTACATGGGTATGGAGCTCATCCCATTGGTGGCATGCGCCCTGATCGGTGGCGGCATCGCGACTGCGGCCAAATCCATCGACAAGGCGCAACCGCAATGAGTCGCATCCACGATGGCGACCGAAACCTGCCTAGCTTGCACCAGCAAAGAGACCCAGCCCCCTTGCCCCGGCAGGGGGCTTTTTGTTGGACACCACTTGGTGCTGGAAGACTAGTTTTTTAGGCTGACGCGCTACCCAATCAAGGTTTCAAGGCAATGCGCGGCAGCGTCATTCGACGCAAACACTGAACAGAGTGACGCAGGACGCTCACATCACACCGACCCAAGAAAGCAATTGCGGCAAACCAGGCAACACGTTTGCCTAGATCCTCAGCGAGAACGGCAAAACAACAACTTACTGCGTTGCCCACATCAACAAAAAATTCTGAAACCACAACAAGCAGATTCCTTGCAGCCCAAAGAGGCTTTGCCTATTCTGCAAGAAAGAGGGTAGACATGAACACAATACGGCTCATCGCAAAGGCCCTAGCCTTGACTTTAATGTCAGCGCCTGCAGCCTTCTTCGGCCCTGAGGCCCTCAAAGCAAAGGCTGGCGGCGAGTTTAAACAGTGCTCATTCAATTACCAGATCATTCCCTGCAAGATCGCTAGCAGCGGGAGGAAATATTTCACAATCACCTGGATTGACGGCAAGAAGCAAACCTATTACGGAGAGCGAATGAACAACACCTACCTCACAGATAAACTGGGAGGATCGTGGCGCTACCTCGACTTTGACACGGGTCGATCTTTCAGTCTCAAAAATCCATCCAATGGCAACGTGATCATCTGGAATGGCACCTACAAAGGCTACGGCAGCTACGTGGGCCTTTGAGAAAGTCAACTCAACTCCGATGAGCCTGCCTTGCTTTGCCTCGATGAATCAAAAGAGCAATCTTACTCAGAGCCATCGCTCCAACCCAGCCAGACAAACCCATACAGGATTAGTAAACTGCCATCAGGCGAGATCAGGCCATGCTGACAAGCAAGCTAAATTGGAAATCACCGAAGAGCAAAATGCTGATTGCTCTTGTATGCCTTGGCATCTTGATACCAGCGATCGGCAAAGCAGTGAACGCCAATACCTATCCCTCTTTAGAGAAAGCAGAAGAAGCCTGCATTGCCTGGCGACAGTCAGGCAATATCCACCAATCATTAACAGAAGAAGAAGTGTGGGCCATCTACGGTCGCGAGGTGGGACAGGGAAGCTGTGACTTCGTCATGCCCTCACTAACGCGACGATTCTCCAAGCAAATCCAGGGAAAGGAATTGGTCAAGTCTCGCTACTGCATCAACAACAAGGCAACAAACACCATTGAAGGCAGGAGGAATGCTGCCATGGAACAAGGACTAAAAGAGAGCAATGGTACCTACACCACCGAAAAAACCTTCAAGTACTAACGATCATCCGGAGCGAGAAAACAACGCAAGACTGATCAGGCAGATCCAGCAGGAAGGCAGCGAATCGACGAGCTTGTTTCAACCATCAGCCAGTTTCAAGCGACAAGCAACAGCAGCAACCACAGCAGATAAACCCAACCCAGGCTGACCCACCCGGGTTACATCCA
>CAXQPR010000064.1:0-27970 GCA_964225855.1 Salipiger bermudensis
AGACCACGAAAAAGCTCACACCCCAGTTAAGAAGCACCAGAGCGACCCAGGCAATGCCACCGAGAAGAATCAGACGGTTGGAACGGCCACTGTCTTCGCTGGAGGCGTAAAGAACGGGGACGGCCACAATCAGGGCAAACGACATCACCACCAGGGCCAGAACGGTGAGGGTGTTGAGGAGCTGCATGGATTAAGTCGACGCCAGGTCGGTGCATCGGATTCTCACACGCTGGGGCTATCCAGCCCGGCATGGACGCGACCAACCTTTACAGCTTGTGGTGATGCTTCCCGAGGAAGCCCCCTTACGATCGACCCCCCGCCAAATCCCTGCGTGCCCCAACTGGACATGGCCCTGCAGGGCAATCTGTTTGGCGAACCCGAGCCCAGTGGCAAAGAGCGACGGCGCCCTGCAAGCAGCCCCGAGGTCAGCCCAGAACTCGATGACGCGTCCCTCACCGCCGATGCGCAGTGCCGACCGCGGCAACGCCAGGCACCAGCGGCAAGCGAGGGCACTCCACCAGAGGCAGCCTCAGACACAGGATCAGCCGACAGCGAAGAGACAGCTTCCAACGACGACACAGCCGACAACGATCTGCCGGCCTGGAGTCACCACAGCCTGGTGGACCCACTGCAGCTCACCCCGATGCTGCGGCATTACGTCGAACTGAAAGCCGCCCATCCCGAACGGGTGCTGCTGTATCGGCTGGGGGACTTCTTCGAATGTTTTTTCGAAGACGCGATCGAGCTGTCTCGGCTTCTTGAGCTGACCCTCACCGGCAAGGAGGGAGGCAAGGGAATCGGCCGGGTCCCCATGGCAGGCATCCCCCACCACGCAGCGGAGCGCTACTGCGCCGACCTGATCCGCAAGGGACGCAGCGTGGCCCTCTGCGATCAGCTGGAGGCAGCCCCTGCCAAGGGAAGTGCCAAAGGCACGTTGCTCAAGCGAGACATCACCCGGGTGCTGACCCCGGGAACGGTGCTTGAGGAAGGCATGCTCAGCGCCCGCCGCAACAACTGGCTTGCTGCCGTGGTGGTGGAACCCGCTCAGGGCAAACAACCGTTCCGCTGGGGTCTGGCCAGCGCCGATGTGAGCACAGGCGAACTGGTGCTGCAGCAGATGGAAGGCAGCAGTGACCTGCACCAGGAGCTGGCGCGGCTGGAAGCCGCCGAACTGGTGTGGGGCGGCACGCCCGGCGATCGGCCGGCCTGGTGCCCGGACCGGCTCCAGCTCACCGCGATGGCCAGCACACCCTTCAGCCGTCCGGAAGCCGAACAGGCGCTGCTGAACCACTACAGGCTCAGCACCATCGATGGCCTTGGCCTCCAGGAGCACACCTTGGCTCTTCGGGCAGCGGGCGGATTGATGGCCTATCTGCAGGACACCCGCCCGCTTGAGGGAGACGCATTGCATGCTCCACCGCTGGAACGACCCCAGTTGCGGTTCAGTGGTGATTCGCTGGTGCTGGACGCGCAGACGCGACGCAACCTTGAATTAACCAGCACCCAGCGTGACGGGCAGTTTCAAGGGTCACTGCTGTGGGCCATCGACCGAACGCTCACGGCCATGGGAGGGCGGTGTTTGCGCCGTTGGCTGGAGGCCCCACTGGTGCAGACCCGCGCCATTCAGCAGCGCCAGGCGAGTGTGAGCGCCCTGGTGCAAACCAGACCCCTGCGGCAGGCCTTGCGACGGCTGCTGCGGCCGATGGGGGACCTGGAACGCCTGGCCGGTCGGGCCGGTGCTGGCCAAGCCGGTGCGCGGGATCTGGTGGCCATCGCCGATGGTCTGGAACGGCTGCCCCAGCTGGCCGATCTCATTCGCGACCGGTTAATGGACGGACCGGATTGGCTCACCCACCTCCTGACGCCGGACCCAGACCTGCTGACCCTGGCCCAAACGATCTGCCACCAACTGATCGACAATCCGCCGCTGAGCCTGAGCGAGGGGGGTTTGATCCACGACGGCGTCGATCCCCTGCTCGATGGTCTGCGCAACCAACTTGATGATCAAGACAGCTGGCTGGCTGATCAGGAACAACAGGAACGCCAGCTGAGCGGCAACGCCAATCTCCGCCTGCAGTACCACCGCACCTTCGGCTATTTCCTCTCCGTCAGTCGGGCCAAGTCAACGGCCGTGCCGGATCACTGGATCCGCCGTCAGACCCTGGCCAACGAAGAACGCTTCATCACCCCCGACCTCAAAGCGAGGGAAGGCACCATCTTTCAACTCAAGGCCCGGGCCGCTCAGCGGGAGTACGAACTGTTCTGCCAGCTGCGTGAACAAGTGGGATCCCACGCCGAGGCCATCCGCCGGGCCGCCAGAGCCGTGGCCGGTCTCGATGCCCTCAGCAGCCTGGCCGATGTGGCCGCCACGGAAGGCTGGTGCGCACCAACGGTGGAGGACAGCCGCCAGCTGACCGTGGAGGCAGGGCGCCATCCGGTGGTGGAACAGCTGCTGGTGGAGGAACGCTTCACCCCCAACGATGTGCAGCTCGGAGACAGCACCGACCTGGTCGTGCTCACCGGCCCCAATGCCAGCGGCAAAAGTTGCTACCTGCGTCAGATCGGCCTGATTCAGCTGCTGGCTCAGGTGGGCGGCTGGGTGCCGGCGCGATCGGCGCAGATCGGCATCGCCGACCGGATCTTCACCCGCGTCGGCGCCGTCGACGATCTGGCCGCAGGTCAGTCCACCTTCATGGTGGAGATGGCGGAAACCGCCAACATCCTTCACCACGCCAGCGAGCGCTCCCTGGTGCTGCTGGATGAGATCGGCCGGGGCACCGCCACCTTTGATGGGCTCTCGATTGCCTGGGCGGTGAGTGAACATCTCGCCGGCGATCTCCAGGCCCGCACGGTGTTCGCCACCCACTACCACGAGCTCAATGCCCTGGCGGAACAGCGCGCCAATGTGGCCAATTTCCAGGTGCTGGTGGAAGAAACCGGCGATGACCTGGTCTTCTTGCATCGCGTCGCCCCAGGCGGGGCCAGCCGCAGTTACGGCATCGAAGCGGCCCGGCTAGCCGGTGTGCCCATCACGGTGGTGCAACGGGCGCAACAGGTGCTGGATCGCTTGGCAGCCTGAGCACCCTTTACCTACCCCTGCACTGCTGCGTTCCGGGCCACTCAGTTCTGCGCTGCTGCCCTAAGTAAGGCATTGCAGGCCGCACCCACCAGGCCAGCACCGCCACGGGTGCCCTCCAGGCGAATCTGAGCGAGATCGGTGCTGGCCAGACGGCGCTTGCTCTCCGGCACCCCCACAAATCCCACCGGCATGCCGATCACCAGACTGGGGGCCGGAGCTCCTGCCTCCAGCTGATCGAGCAGTTGCTCAAGGGCCGTGGGCGCACTGCCCACCAACACCAGCGGCATCGGCTGGCCGGCGACCTCCGCCTTGGAGGTCAAGACCATCCAGGCCTGCGCCATGGCGGCGGCCGATCGGGTCGATCCCTCCGGTGCACGGTCGGGCGCCCAATCCAACAGACCGCACACCGCATTTCCGCCTGTGCGCCGTGCCATCGGCGTCACCGCCGCCGCGGCCATGGCGGTGTCGGTCAGGATGGCGGCGCCCGCCTTCAAGGCCGCCAAACCCCGGTCACAGGCGCCATTACTGAAGCGCAGCAAGGGGGCCAAACCCGGGTCACCGCTGCTGTGCACCAGCCGTTCCAACACCTGCTGCTGCAGAGGATCCAGGCCGGTGTCACCCAGCAACACACGGATGCGCCGAATGCTTTCCGTGAAGATCGGATGGTCGCTGACAACCTCGCGGGTCACAGGAGCTGGCGGCAGGGGGCAGACTTCAGCATCGTCTGCGGTCGTCCCGACCATGCCCGTGCATCTCTTCTGGGGGGATGACAGCGCCGCCCTCGAAAGGGCCGTGGGCAAGCTGATCGATCAGGTCATCGACCCGGCCTGGAGCAGCATCAATCTCAGCCGTCTGGATGGCGCCGACAGCAGCCAGGCCCTGCAGGCCCTGGAAGAAGCGCGCACACCCCCCTTTGGCGGGGGAGACCGCTTGGTGCTTCTGCAACGCTCCCCCTTCTGCAATGCCTGCCCGAGCGAACTGGCCGACCGCTTTGATGACGCCCTGGATCTGATCCCGGACACCAGCCATCTGGTGTTGTGCAATCCAGCCAAACCGGACGGGCGCCTGCGCACCACCAAAGCCTTGCAAAAACGCATCAAGGCCAAGCAGGCGGCGGAGCAGTCGTTTCAACTTCCAGCCATCTGGGACGGGGCTGGTCAACGCCAACTGGTGCAGCGCACCGCCAGCGATCTCAACCTCGACCTCGAACCCGACGCGATCGATGCACTGATCGACACGATCGGCAGCGACAGCGCCAGGCTCAGCGCCGAACTGCAGAAACTGGCCCTGCACGCCGCCAGCTGCGGGGACACCCGGATCACCGCCAATGCGGTGGCCACGATGATCGATGGTCAGGCCACCAATGCCCTGCAGGTGGGTGATGCCCTGCTGGAAGGTCAGGTGGGGGAAGCCATCAGCTGCCTTGATGCACTGATTGATGCGGGGGAACCCGCTCTGCGCATCGTGGCCACCCTCACCGGCCAGATCCGCGGATGGCTGTGGGTGAGCCTGATGGAGCAACAGGGTGAGCGGGATGTGGCAGTGATTGCCAAAGCGGCAGGCATCGGCAACCCCAAACGCATCTACGTGATGCGCAAGCAACTGCAGGGCCGCCCGCCGACCCGCTGCCTCAACCTGCTGGGCCGGCTGCTGGAAGTGGAGGCAGCCCTCAAGCGTGGAGCCCAACCGGCAGCAGCCTTCCGCGACGGCCTGCTGGGAGCGGGCACCGCTGGGGATGCCCAGTGAGACAATCGCCAGCGGTATGAGACGGCTGGCATGGCCCTGCTGGTGCAGAAATTCGGCGGCACCTCCGTGGCGGATGTGGAGCGCATCCAGGCGGTGGCCCGTCGCATTGCCGCCAGCAAGGAGGACGGCCACGACCTGGTGATCGTGGTGTCGGCCATGGGCCACACCACCGACGAACTCACCAGCAAGGCTCGCGCGATCAGCAGTAACCCGCCCCAGCGGGAGATGGACATGCTTCTGGCCACCGGCGAGCAGGTGTCGATCGCCCTGCTCTCCATGGCGCTCAATGCCCTTGGCATCCCGGCCATCTCGATGACCGGTCCCCAGGTGGGGATCGTGACCGAATCCGCCCATGGCCGGGCCCGCATCCTGGAGGTGCGCACCGACCGCCTGCGCAGTCGCCTCAGCGAAGGCCAGGTGGTGGTGGTGGCCGGTTTCCAGGGCACCAGCCAAAGCAGCGGCGGCACCGCCGAAATCACCACCCTGGGACGAGGCGGATCCGACACCTCGGCCGTCGCCCTGGCAGCAGCCCTCGGCGCAGACGCCTGTGAGATCTACACCGATGTGCCAGGGGTGCTCACCACTGACCCGCGCAAGGTGGCGGACGCGCAACTGATGCCTCAGGTGAGCTGCGACGAGATGCTGGAGCTGGCCAGCCTGGGGGCTGCGGTGCTGCACCCCCGCGCCGTGGAGATTGCCCGCAACTACGGCGTGACCCTGGTGGTGCGTTCCAGCTGGAGTGATGAGCCCGGCACCACGCTCACCAGCCGCAGTGCCCGGCCGATTGGCCGCGAAGGTCTGGAACTGGGCCGGCCCGTGGATGGCGCCGACCTGGTGGAAGGGCAGGCGGTCCTGGCCCTGTCCCATGTGCCGGATCAACCCGGCGTCGCCGCTCAGCTGTTTGAAGCCCTTTCAGCCGGCGGCGTGAATGTGGACCTGATCATTCAGGCCACCCACGAAGGGAGCAGCAACGACATCACCTTCACCGTTGCCGAGGCGGATCTTGAGCAGGCCCGCAGCATCTGCGCCGGCCTGCTGGACGACTGGGGTGGTCAACTTGTGGCCGAAGGCGGCATGAGCAAGCTGAGCATCAGTGGCGCCGGCATCATGGGCCGACCCGGCATCGCCGCTGGCCTGTTCGACACCCTTTCAAGGGAAGGGATCAACCTCCGGCTGATCGCCACCAGCGAGGTGAAGGTGAGCTGTGTGATCGACGCCGACCAGGGCGGCAAAGCGCTGCGGGCCGTAACCGCAGCCTTCGAACTCAACGATCAGCAGGTGCATCTCAACCCACAGGCATCCGGCGAAGGGGAACCCGAGGTGCGTGGCGTGGCCCTCGACCGCGACCAGGCCCAGGTGAGCGTGCGCCACGTACCCGACAAGCCCGGCACGGCCGCCTCTCTCTGCACAGCCCTGGCCGATGCAGGCATCAGCCTTGATTCGATCGTGCAGTCGGAACGGCAACACGCTGACGGCAGCCGCGACATCAGCTTCACCCTCAAACGCGACGATCGCGGCCGTGCCGATCAGGCCCTGGCACCGCTACTGGCGCAATGGCCAGGAGCCCAACTGGAGGACGGCCCGGCGATCGCCCGGGTGAGTGCTGTTGGTGCCGGCATGCCAGCAACAGCAGGAACAGCCGCTCGCATGTTCCGGACGCTCGCGGATGCAGGGCTGAACATCGAACTGATCGCCACCAGCGAAATCCGCACCAGCTGTGTGGTGGCGGAAAGCGATGGAGTGGCTGCGCTGCAGGCGGTGCATGCCGGCTTTGGCTTGGGGGGCACCACGATCCACCAGGCCCAGGGCACCGAATCACCGCTCGACGCCTAAGCGCAATCAAGAGCGACGCAGCAGCACCCAGGTGGAGTGGTAATCGAGCTCAGCAGCTCCAAGACTGAGCTGCTGATCCAGGCAGCGCCGCAAACGCACCAACTGGCTGCGGGAATAGGGGGAACGCTGTGGCCGAGCACCGATCAGGGCGAAATGGCGCAGATAGGCCAGGGCTGACGGCACCGGCACCCCGTTAGCAAACGAACCGCCAGCCACCCAGTGGAACTGGGAAGCCAGAGCACGCTGAGCCGCCGGCCCGAGCCAGGCTTGCTGATCAGGCAGCTTGAGCAGATGGCAGGGCAGCTCCGCCGCGGCCAAGGCCCGACGCAACACCTGAAAACTGCCGGCATCCGGCACTGCCACAGCCAACCAGTCACCAGCACGCAGCAATGGCGCCCAGACCCGTTGCAGCACCCTCAGGGGCGTAGGACTCCACTGCAGTGCATAGCTGGAGAGCAGAAGCCGGCTGCCATGCGGCGGCAACTGAGGCGCCAACACACCAACGGCCTCTGGCTGAAACGCATCCAGCACCACACCTGCGACAGCCCCATGACGCTCCGCCACCACAGCGCGAGCCCGTTCGACCATGGCGGCGGCTTGATCCACCAGCAGCACCTGGTCAGGAACCGGCTGACCTGACTGCTGGAGCTGGTCCAACCAAGCGCGGGTGGCGAGCCCGGTGCCGCAGCCGAGATCCAGCAAACAGGTCGGCAACACGTCGGCACGAGCGCGCTCACGACCCGTGATGCAGCGATGGGCTTCGACCACCAGCTGCATCGCTGCAAGGCGCTGAGGCTGTGCCGCAGCGTCGTAGGTGGTGACCGCAGCAGCAAAGGACGAGGTCAAAAGATGGAGTTCAGCCCTTCCCCACCAGTTTCTGACGCAGCTGTTTGATTCGGTCGCGCAGGTTGGCAGCCTCCTCGAAATCGAGCTTCTTAGCGGCATCCTTCATGCGCAGCTCCAGCTGATCAATCAGCTCCGGTAAAGCGTCGAGGGCCATGCCGTCGGTGTCGTCTTCAATCGCCTGCACCGCCTTCCCAGCCACCTTCACCAGGTCGGCATCAGGGCCGTCGGTCTTGAGCTTCCGCGACAACTCCAGAAACGACAGGATCGAATTGCTCGCCTTCTTGCCGGCGGCCGTGGGCACGATCCCGTGTTTGTCGTTGTAGGTCTGCTGGATCTTGCGGCGGCGCTCGGTCTCTTCGATCGCTTTCGCCATCGAATCGGTCATGTTGTCGGCATAGAGCAAGGCCACTCCCTCCACATGGCGGGCCGCCCGGCCGATGGTCTGAATCAAGGAGCGCTCCGCCCGCAGGAAACCTTCTTTATCGGCATCAAGGATCGCCACCAGCGACACCTCAGGCAGATCGAGGCCTTCGCGCAGGAGGTTCACGCCCACCAGAACGTCGTATTCACCCATACGCAGGTCTTGGATGATCTCGATGCGCTCGATCGAATGAATCTCAGAGTGCAAATACCGCACTCGCACCTCATTCTCCGCCAGGTAATCGGTAAGGTCTTCTGCCATCCGCTTGGTGAGGGTGGTGACCAATACCCGCTGCTGCTTCTTGGCACGGCTGCGGATCTCCCCGAGCAGGTCATCCACCTGACCCGTGGTCGGCCGCACCTCCACCACCGGATCCAGCACACCCGTCGGACGAATCACCTGCTCCGCCACCTGCCCGGAGCTCACCTCCATCTCCCAGTTGCCGGGCGTGGCACTCACAAACACGGTCTGCCGCGCTTTGGTCCAGAACTCGTCGCCCTTCAACGGTCGGTTATCTGCAGCGCTGGGGAGACGGAAACCGTGGTCGATCAGCACCTTCTTGCGGGCCTGATCGCCGTTGTACATGGCCTGCAGCTGTGAGCAGGTGACATGGCTCTCATCGACGATCAACAGCCAGTCGTCGGGGAAGTAATCAATCAGGCATTCCGGCGCTGTACCGGGCTCACGGCCTGCCAGATGGCGGGCGTAGTTCTCAACGCCATTGCAGTAGCCCACCTGGCCCAGCATTTCCAGGTCGTAGGTGGTGCGCTGCTCAAGCCGTTGCGCCTCCAGCAGCTTGCCTTCGGTATTGAGAAAATCCAGCCGCTCTTTGAGTTCCTGACGGATGTCTTTGATGGCAGTGTCGAGGCGCTCTTTGGGGGTGACGAAGTGCTTGGCGGGATAGATGTTGATCGCCTCCATGCTCTGGAGGATCTCGCCGGTAGTGGGATCCACGTAGCGGATCGCCTCCACCTCATCACCAAACAGCTCGATCCGCACCAGGCGGTCTTCATAGGCAGGGCCGATCTCGAGCACATCCCCGCGCACCCGGAAGCGCCCACGAGTGATGTCGGTGTCGTTACGGCTGTACTGGTTGTTGACCAGATCGCGCAATGAGCCACGCAAATCCAGGCTTTCGCCCACCTGGAACTTCACCGACGCCTTGAGGTATTCGCTGGGAATGCCGAGGCCGTAAATGCAACTGATGGAGGCGACCACGATCACATCGCGACGCTCAAACAACGATCGCGTCGCCGAGTGGCGCAGCATGTCGATCTCCTCGTTGATCGACGCCGTTTTGGCGATGTAGGTGTCGCTGACCGGAACGTAGGCCTCCGGCTGGTAGTAGTCGTAGTAAGAGATGAAATATTCGACGGCGTTGTGGGGGAAGAATTCCCGCAACTCGTTGCAGAGCTGGGCCGCCAACGTTTTGTTGTGAGCCAGCACCAGCGCCGGACGGCCGGTTTTGGCGATCACATTGGCCATCGTGAACGTCTTGCCCGTTCCCGTCGCCCCAAGCAGAGTCTGATAACGCTGACCGCCGTTCACCCCCTCCACCAACTGGGCGATCGCCGTGGGTTGATCCCCCTTTGGGGTGTAAGGCGCCGAAAGGTCGAAGGCGGGCATGGGCTTGGGAGCGGCGCCGTCGGTTAAGGCCGTTCAGGCTAGGAGGCAAGCCAACAAAAAAGCCCCCCATCGCTGGGGGGCCTGGAGAACGTGCTCAGCCCACGGTTCAAAGGCGAACTAATCAGGCGCGGACTAATCAGGCGCGGACAGTGGCGACAGTGCCGAGAGCTTCACGCAGTCCACGCACCACGGCCACCATGGCCAGCTCATCGTTGAGGCGGTTCACAGCAGAGCCCACGCCCACACCGGCAGCACCGGCGGCAATCGCCATCGGCAGGGTGACGGCAGAGAGGCCGGAAGCGCAAAGAACCGGGGCGTCCACACCGGCTTGCTGCAGAGCAGCACTGATGCTGTGGGCGGCGGCAAGGGTGGGGGCAGCCTTTTCAATCAGACCCAGGGTGCCGGCGCTGAAAGGCTTGGCGCTGGTGCCACCCTCGGTCTGAATCAGGTCGGCGCCAGCGTCCACCAGATCCACAGCTAGCTGCTGCTGCTCATCCATGGGCAGCACGTGGGGAACGGTGACGCTCAGCACCACGTCGGGCAGTAGAGCGCGGGTCTGACGGGTGAGCTCGAGCACTTCGGCAGCATCAAAGATGCGGCCCTGGGGATAAAAAGCATCGAAGTTGCCGATCTCCACCATCTGGGCGCCGGCCGCCACCGCAGCGGGGAACAACTCAGGATCCACAGCGGAAACGCAAACAGGCACACCACCGGATTCACGGATCGCCAGGGCCACCAGCTCGGGGTCGCAGGCCACGTCAATCAGGTCGGCACCACCATGCCCAGCAGCACGGGCCACGCGAGCCACCGACGCTGCATCGAAGTTCATCAGACCGGCGATCACCTTCAGAGCCGAGCGTTGCTCGAGGCGCTGACGCAAAGAGGTGGGCAACTGAGCGAGGCGAGTCATCAGGCCAGAGTCATATCGATCGATTCTCCCACCGCATGGATCCGGCACTCGATCCACCTCTGACACGCAGCTGGACGGTGTGGCACGACCGTCTGCACCGGGAACTGCTGCAACACCCGCAGCTGCTTCCTGCTGGTAAACCACTGTTGCTTGCAGTGTCCGGCGGCCAGGACTCCATGGCTCTCACGGCCCTGTTGCTGGGCCTACGACGACTGCACCACTGGGAGATCCATCTCTGGCATGGCGATCACGGCTGGCACCCGGGCTCGGCGGCAATCGCCGCTGAACTTCAGGCCTGGAGCCTGGAGCAGGGGCTGCCGATCACCGTTGACCACAACGCCCACAACGACGCCAACGGAAGAACGGAAGCCGCAGCCCGTCGATGGCGCTACGCCCAGCTGGCCAGCTGTGCAGCGGCTCTGGGGAGCCGTGTGGTGTGCGGCCACACCGCGAGCGATAAAGCTGAAACCCTGCTGCTGCAGCTCACACGCGGCAGCGATCTTGCAGGCCTTGGCAGCCTCCGCCGCCAACGCCTGCTCGATGCAGACCAACATCCCGACGTGCATCTGGTGCGGCCTGTGCTGGGATTCAGCCGTGAAGACACAGCAGCCATCTGCGGCGATCTGAACCTGCCGCTCTGGCTCGACCCCAGCAACACCAACCTGCGATTCAGCCGTAACCGCATCCGCCAACAAGTGATGCCCGTGCTGAACGATCTGCATCCCGGCTGTGAACAGCGCATGGCCGCCCTCTCCGAGCGACTGTCCCAGGTGCAGGACACCCAGCAGACCTTGCTGGCACTCAGCCTGGAGAGTTTGAAGGCCGGGGAAGGGTCAGAGCACGGCCTGCAACGCCAGCGGTTTGGCGCACTGACCTTCACGCTGCGTCGTGACCTGCTCGCCCACTGGTTGCAGTCGTGCGGTGCACCGCCCCTGACAGCGCATCTACTGGAGGAACTGGCGCAAGCAACGGCAGCCGGCAGTCCTGCAGGAGGACGCGATCTCCGGAGCGGCTGGCGTCTCCACTGGGACAGAACCTCACTCCAACTGAGCCAAAAGCAGTGACGAAGCGATGGCGGCAACGCCTTGAAGGACCTGGCGATGGGACGACAGGCCCGCCGAGGCAGCCCTGAAGGATGCGCTATTGCGTCACACCAGGCAATAGCTCAGGGCAACGCTACTCAGCGGCAATTTCCGCCGCCTCAGCAAGCGCCTCAGCAGTCAACTCAGGATTGTCGGCCACAACATCAGCGACACCATCCAAGCCATCTGATGCATCAGCACTCCGAACTTCGTCGAGGAAATCGCGCAACGCCCGCGTATCTTCCTCAGCAATTTTTCCTGAATCTTCCGACAACTTTAACACCTTAGTGAGCACTTTCTTGAAGGCCCACTTCGCCACTTTTTTCCCCAACTTTGACTCGAGAGAGTGCATCAAATCAGAAGCCTGGCTGGCACTAAGCCCAAACTTCTCGGCATCTTTCACCAAGGGATGAATGACATGATGCCGAACCCAGCCCGTCCCGGAATTAACAAGACCACCTATTTTGTGAATGTCACATTTAAGATCCCACCAATGGCAATCATGCACACGCACGTTGCGGTGATCTGGAGCAGCATTGAGTGCAACGAGAAGCTCATCAGAGACCGACGATGGCTTCGCCGACGATCCACCAAAGCGATAAACAATATTTCCTGAAATACGCGTCTCAAATGCTTCGTCGTAAGTCCCTTTGACCGCCAAGGACACATCATCGGCAATGTCATATGCGATTTCTCCCTTCACGCCACTGCCATTAGCAGCACCCAGATCACCATGCTGGTAGTAGTAACCCAGCGACGCAGACAAGCGATCCACCGCCTTCAGCTTCAGATCAAGCCCGTAGGTGTTCAAGGCCCCTCCAGCTGCATACCAATTCAACCACTGCTCCGTTTCACCAATCGGCAGCAATGCATAAGCATTCAAGCGATAGTTCTTGGTCGCAGCTTCTGCAGAAACACCGATCTGCTGGTAAAAAACGGACTGCTCAGACCCCAACAACTGAATCCCATCAACTGTCTGGCCGGTCGCCATCGGACGTGAATCATAGCCCACATTAATTCCATACATTGTTGACTTATCACCATTCAACCAGCGATAACCCAAGCGCGTCGACGTGCTCACCGTTGCGCCCTTAACAAGGGTCGTATCAATACTCGAATAGTCATTAAAGTCGGAAAGGTTGACCCCAGCCTGCACATCCACAAAGAACACATCCTTCTCACCCTGAGCCACAGGGATAAACACCCCCGCACCAATCTGATTCGGGGTGCCGGCGCCCTGGGACTCAGCCTGAAAGCGCGCCCGCAACTTGACGAGATCTTGATCAGCAGCTTCCTCCTCAACAACCCGGCCGTCTTCAGCAGATTCAGCGATGACGCCCTGAATCAATTCAGCCCGAGCAGGACTTGCCAGAAAAGCGGCAACCACAAACCACGGCAACAACTTCCGAGACATCGGCCGAGCGACATGAAAACCGAAAATAAATAATCACTCCCTCACACAATGTCAACCTCTAAATATACTTTTCTTCACGCAAGCTAAAAGCATTCCAGATGTTTTACGGCCTTGCATTGCGCCGGATCTCTGCAATCGATCGACAGTCTTCCGCACTCTCTCTAGCGTTCGACAGGGAGGCGAAACAATGAGCTGATCCAACGATCACAAGCCCCTAGATGGTTGAGATCGGTTTTTTCGTCCAAATCGACAGGTAGCACTTTGGACAACACCATTCAGCAGCACTATCTCGCCGCTGAACAGGCCTATGGCGATGGGGATTTCGCCCAAGCCGAGTCGATTGCCAGCACCCTGCTGACCCAACTCGAAGAGGCGAGCAGCACAGACGCCGAGGAGGAAGCCCGGCTGGCGTGGCGGGCCTTTGTCGCTCTGCTCCTCGGCCACATTCACTTCCACGGGCTGAACCAACCGCAGCAAGCGCTGAACCACTACCAACTGGCACTGCAAAGCCAGCCGCCCGACACCCTGCGCGACCTGGCCGAACAGGGGGTGGATCGGTGTGAGGCCCAGATCACGGCCACCACCCCTGCAGCAGAGCCTGCACCAGCACCCGTCGCGGCCCACGACCCAGGGCTGGCACTGATCCGCGACCCTTTCCTGGGCAGCGCCGCTGCCACGCCAAATGCAGCTGATGTGGCCACACCATCCGCCACCCCCTGGCTGGGAGATGGTGTCACCGATGAATCAGTGCAGCCAGGCGTTCAAACCAACCCCGAGCCAGCTCCCACCACCTTCATGGGCGATGCCCCCATCGCGGAGCCTGACCAGCCCACACAAGACACCCGACTAATAGATGAAGACATCAATAGTGAGGAGGAGCAGGCCACGGTGGATGACGCCTTGAACACTGTGCAGACGAACTCATTGCAAACGAACACAGCACTGACAGACACGGGATCGACAGACGCAGAACTCGACCCAAAGCCCACATCAGAGCGAACCATCGCAGAGCAGCCCATCGACCTGACCCCCTGGCTCTTGCGCCGCACCATCGCCTTCAACAACGATTAATGCAGAGCTGGAAAGGCCTCAATCTCGTTACTAGCCTGCGGTTTAGGTGCCTAAGCCTGTGCTCGAACCCACGCTGCCCGATCTGCGCTCGTTGTTCAGTCCAGATGGCTTGGCGCTGCTCAGCCAGCACGGCCTGCTGGAGTCGCTGATTGAACGCATGGTGGTGAGTGAAATCACCCGCAGCGTCGAGCTCCCAGAAGCCACTCAGCAGACGGTCATCAACGACTTCCTCCGCCAACAGAACGCGGGTTCACCGGAAGCGCTTGGGGAACTGATCCGCAAGAGCGGCCTGAGCGAAGGCGCGTTTTACGACCAGCTTTTCCGGCCGGCCCGGATGGCCCAGATCGCGCAGGAGCAATTCGGCGCCAAAGCCGAAGCCCGCTTCCTGGGCCAGAAAGGACGCCTCGATCGGGTTGTCTACAGCCTGCTGCGCCTCAACAGCCAATCCCAGGCCCAGGAGCTGTACCTGCGCATCGCCCATGGCGAAGCCAATTTCAGCGACTTAGCCGGCCGCTACTCCGAAGGGATGGAACGCAACACCAATGGCGTGATCGGCCCTGTGCCCCTCAACCAGGCCCATCCCACCTTGTCCGAAAAATTGCGGGCCGCCAAACCCGGCATGCTGCTCGAACCCTTCCGCATCGACCGTTGGTGGGTGGTGGCCCGACTGGAGCGCTTCGCACCCGCGAGTTTCGACGAGCGGATGGGTGCTCAGATGAGCATGGAATTGCTTCAAGAGTGGCTGAAAGAAGACACCCGTCGTCGGGTGCAAGCCCTCTCCGGCAACACTGAAAACGGTGCGGAAGCGTCATGAGCCCGATCAAGATGGATCAGCTGCTTCAGCACGAAGCGTTTCGCGGGCTGAGTGAGCCAGCGCGGCAGCGGCTTCGCAACGGCATGGAGATGCTCTCCTTCGAGCTGGGAGAGCAACTGGTGGAACCCGGGGTGATTCCAGGCCGGGTTTTGATCCTGCTGGAGGGCCGGGCCCGATTGGTGGGCAACGATCAGGGTCGGCTGATCTCCCTCGGGAAATTTGACCCCGGCGCCGTACTCGGGGCCGCCAGCCTGCTCTGCGGACGCAACTGCGAAAACCTGATCGCCAGTGATGCGGTCACTGCTGCCTCGATCACCGATGAGCTTTGGGCGGAGCTCTACGGCACGGAAGACAGCTTCCGCGACTGGTGCGATCGCCAGTTGTGGGGCCAGGAAGTGATCACCCTGCTGCAGGATCTTCAGCAGGGCAATGCCCGCACAGAAGGCACCTCCCTGCGACTGCTGCAGGACAGCTTGCGGGCGGCTCAGCGGGTGCCCCTGAAGGCTGCAGCCATCCAGGCCGCCCAGGGCGAACAACGCCAGGTGTTTGTGGTGTCGACATGGAATGGCAGCACGCCCGGCCAGCTCCTGAACGAGGGCGAACTGCCGCCCACGAGCCAACCCTTTCCAGCTCGCCTGATCAGCCTGCCGGCGGCACTGGTGGAGAAAATCCTCAGCAGTGCTGACCATGATCCAGGCGCAGCCGGTGGGGCACCGGTTGCTCTGGTGCCAGCCAGCGATTCCTCCGACGAAAGCCTCAGTGCCCAGCGCGGTGGGCCCACCCCCGTCAGCCGCTTTGATCCGAGCGGCAATGTGCTCGATCAACTGCGGTTGATCCGCGCCGAGGGCGTGCTCCAGGAAACCCTGGCCTGCTTCCAGATGCTGGCGCAGCTGATGAAGCTGCCCGTGCGCCGGGATGCAATCGACAAGATCCTGCGCGAAACCATCCGCCGCGGCCAGACCCCCAATCTGCGCTTGTGCGGCCAGATCGCCGCGGGCCTTGGTCTGCATGTCTCGGGCGCCAGAGTCGCAGCCGCGATGGGCACCCGACTGCAGACGCCGACGCTGATTCCCTGGGGCGACAGTTTCGCGCTGGTGGCCCGCAGCAATCAGGACGGCCTCACCCTGGCCTCACCGAAGGACGGCATCGTCAACCTCAAGCCGGAGCAGCTGGAGGAGAACTTCCCAGAAGGCATCGACCTGCTGCTCCTCGACCGCACCAACACCACCCCGAACGAGACCTTCGGCGCCTCCTGGTTCTGGCCGGCGCTGAAGCGCCACCGGGGCGTGCTGATTCAGGTGCTGGTGGCCAGCTTCGTGGTGCAGCTGTTTGCTCTGGCCAACCCCCTGCTGATTCAGGTGATCATCGACAAGGTGATCACCCAGCGCAGCCTCGACACGCTTCAGGTGCTGGGCATCGCGCTGGTGGTGGTGACCCTGCTGGAAGGGGTCCTGGGCAGTCTCAAGACGTTCCTGTTCTCGGAAACCACCAACCGCATCGACCAACGCCTTGGTGCGGAGGTGATCGACCACCTGCTGCGCCTGCCCCTCGGCTACTTCGACAAGCGCCCGGTGGGTGAACTGGGGTCCCGCATTGGCGAGCTGGAGAAGATCCGCAACTTCCTCACCGGTCAGGCCCTCACCACCCTGCTGGATGCCGCCTTCTCCGTGATCTACATCGTGGTGATGGTGCTCTACAGCTGGCTGCTGACCCTGATCGCCTTGGTGGTGCTGCCAATCCAGGTGGGACTGACCCTGATCGGAGCACCCCTGTTCCGCCGCCAGTACCGCCAGGCCGCAGAAGCCAACGCCAAAACCCAGAGCCATCTGGTGGAAGTGCTCACGGGCATCCAGACCGTGAAAAGCCAGAACGTGGAAATGGTGAGCCGCTTCTCCTGGCAAGACCTCTACGCCGGCTACATCAACCGCTCATTTGAGAAAACGATCAGCGGCACGGTGCTGAGCCAGACCTCGCAGGTGCTGCAGAAGCTCTCCCAGCTGATGGTGTTGTGGGTGGGCGCCACCCTGGTGCTCAGCGGTGACCTCACCCTTGGCCAGCTGATCGCCTTCAGGATCATTTCCGGCTACGTCACCCAGCCGCTGCTGAGGCTTTCGAGCATCTGGCAGAACATCCAGGAGCTCAAAGTGAGCTTCGAACGCCTGGCCGACGTGATCGACACGCCCCAGGAGTCGAACGACGTCGATAAAGCCAAGGTGCCCCTGCCGCCCATCGACGGCACGGTGAACTTCGAGAACCTCACCTTCCGGTTCCGACCCGACGCACCACCGGTGCTGAAAGACGTCAACCTGAAGGTGACAGCCGGCACCTTCGTCGGCATCGTTGGCCAGAGCGGCAGCGGCAAGAGCACGCTGATGAAGCTGCTCCCTCGCCTCTACGCACCGGAAGAAGGACGAATCCTGATCGATGGCTACGACATCGACAAGGTGGAGCTGTATTCGCTTCGCCGCCAGATCGGCATCGTGCCCCAGGACCCACTGCTGTTCTCAGGAACCATCAGCGAAAACATCGCTCTCACTCAGCCAGACGCCGGCAGTGATGAGATTGTGATGGCCGCCAAACTGGCGGACGCCCATGACTTCATCATGGGCCTGCCCAGCGGTTACAGCACCCCAGTGGGCGAGCGCGGTGCATCCCTCAGTGGCGGACAGCGCCAGCGCATCGCCATTGCCCGCACGCTGCTCAGCAACCCCAAACTGCTGGTGATGGACGAGGCCACCAGCGCCCTCGACTACGAAACCGAACGGCGGGTTTGCGACAACCTGGTGGGAGCCCTGCAGGACTGCACGGTGTTCTTCATCACGCACCGCCTGGCCACCGTGCGCCGGGCCGATCTGATCGTGGTGATGCACCTGGGCGTGGTGGCCGAAGTGGGCAGCCACGATGAATTGATGGCCAAACGCGGCCGCTACTACGCGCTTTATCGCCAACAGGAGGCCGGCTGACATGGGCAAGCTCAACCAAAACCCCGTCGGCGGCCTGATCCGCAAAGCGCAGGATCAACTGGAGAAGCGGGCCGGCACCCTCACCGACAACGAGAGCGTGCTGCAGCAGGACCGGTTCTGGCTCAAGAGCGTCACCTGGACGCTGATCGGCACCACAGTGTTTGGCATCGGCTGGCTGGCCATTGCCCGCACCGAGGAAGTGGTGGTGGCCATGGGCAAACTCGAGCCGGTGGGCGATGTGAAAGAGATCCGTATCCCCACCGGCGGCGTGGTGGAAGAGATCCTGGTCAAGAGCGGCGACCGGGTGAAGAAAGGCCAGCTCCTGATTCGCCTCGACCAGGAAAGCACCGCTGAACAGCTCGTCTCCCTGGAGAAAAGCGTGACCGAGAAAAGCGCCCAGATCGTTCAGAAGCAGGAGCAACTGAAGCTCAAACGCCTGGAGCGTCAGCGCACCCTCGATCTCAACCGCGAACAGCTGGCCACCACCCGCTCCAACCTGGCACTGGAAAGCCAGATCCTCGACAGGCTGGCGGGGCTGGCCCGTGAAGGGGCATCACCCGACATCCAGTACCTCCAGCAACGCAACCGCGTCGCGGAACTGAAGGGACAGATCATCAAGGAAGAACTCGACGGCCGCCGCCAGATCGCCCTGATCGATCAACAGGTGGAACAACTCAACGCTGAGCTCGCCGGCCTGCGCAGCGAGCGCTCCCAACTGGAGGCCCGTCGCACCGAAGTGAAGGTGACCAACCGCAACCAGCTGCTGCGCTCACCGGTGGATGGGATCGTGTTCGACCTCAAGCTCACCAACCCCGGCTTCGTGTCTCAGGATCAATCGGCCCAGGCCGCGTTGAAGGTGGTGCCGTTCAACACCCTGGAAGCTGATGTGGAGATCCCCAGCAGCAAGATCGGTTTCGTGCACATTGGCCAGTCTGCAGAGGTCAGCATCGACTCCTTCCCTGCCACCGATTTCGGGGTGCTGGAAGGCACCGTGTCATCGGTGGGGTCCGATGCTTTGGCCCCTGATGCGCAGAAGGGCCGCGAGGAATACCGCTACCCAGCCACGATCAAACTCAATGATCAGGAATTGAAGGTGAACAACGGCACGGTGCTCCCCTTGCAGGTGGGCATGTCCCTGACCGCCAACATCAAGCTGCGCAGCGTCAGTTACCTGCAACTGCTGCTCAACACCTTCCGCAGCAAAACCGATTCCCTGCGCCAGATCTAAACGCGCTGGAACCACCAGCCATCCGCAACACAGAGCATGAAAAAGCGCCGCGATTGCGGCGCTTTCTTGTGATCACTGCTCCGAGCAGGCTCAGGCCGCCGCTGAACGGCGACGACGGGTGCGACCTGCGGGCATCTCCGGCTCGGGCTCAGGCTGGGCACGATTCACCACCGGTGCTGCGGCAGGAGCCGGCTTCGGGGTGGATGCCGGAGGGTTGGAACCGTCGGCAGCGGGGGCCGCATTCGCCGCTGCCGACGGCGTGGTAATCACGCGGGGAGGGGCTTGATCCCGATCGCGACGGCCATGACCGTTGCCACCATGGCCCTGGCGGCCGCCATGACCGCCACGGCCGCCACGGCCCATCGGACGGTCATCGGGCTCAGCATCAGCACGACCCTTGTACACCGGAGTACCACCGGGAGCGGGCTGCACCAGGCAAAGGATCAGGGGCTCCACCTGCAGCTCACGGCGCATGCGACGGCCAAGGCCGACTTCCACCTCGCGCTGAACACCCATCCAATCCACTTCGGGAGCTTTGCCGCCGGTGTTGCGGGTCAGCTGCTTCCAGCGGTTCTCAAGCACCCACTTGATCTCCCGCTCAGTCCAGAGCGACATCTTGCGGGCATCGGCGGTGGTCACCACACCGCGCAGGTTCACCCGCGGCGGGGCAACCATGGCGCCATCAGTGCTGATGGCCGCCAGGATCGTGACCACGCCATCCTCAGCCAGCTGCTGACGCTCCTTCAGCACACGAGCATCGACGATGCCATTGCGGGACTGGTCAAGCAGCTCAATACCGGCCTTGACCGCATCCCCCTTGCGGATCGAATCAGCAGTCAGTTCGACCACATCACCGTTGTCGATGATCAAGGTGTTGTCTTCTGGCACGCCCATGGAGTGGCCGGTCTTGGCGTGCTGCACGAGCATGCGGTGCTCACCGTGCACCGGCACGAAGAATTTCGGCTTGGTGAGGGCCAGCATCAGCTTCTGGTCTTCCTGGAAGCCATGGCCAGACACGTGGATGCCCTCGCCTTTGCCGTAGACGACCTTGGCGCCGAGCATCATCAGCCGGTCGATGGTGTTCACCACCGAGATGGTGTTGCCAGGGATCGGGCTGGCCGAAAAAATGATCGTGTCTGTGGTTTTGACCTTGACCTGAGGATGCTCACCGCGGGAAATGCGGCTGAGAGCAGCGAGAGGTTCACCCTGGCTTCCGGTCATCAGCAGCAGGGTTTCCCGGTCCGGCAGATCGTTGATCTGCTTGATGGGCACAAACAGTTCATCGGGGGCACGCATGTAGCCCAGTTCACGGGCCTTGGCGATCACGTTGAGCATCGAGCGGCCCAGCAGACCCACCTTGCGGCCATTCTTGAGCGCCAGCTCCAGGATCATCGCCACCCGATGAATCGAGCTGGCGAAGGTGGTGATGATCACACGCCCTTCCGCTTCAGCCATGTGGCGATCGAGGTTGGGGAACACCGAACGCTCAGGGGGGCAGAACCCAGGCACCTCAGCATTGGTGGAGTCACTGAACAGGCAGAGCACCCCTTGATCACCGTGATGGGCCAGTCGAGCTAGATCGAAGTGCTCACCATCGACCGGCGTGTGGTCGAACTTGAAATCACCGGTGAAGATCACGGTGCCCACTGGTGTGGTGATGGCCAGCGAGAAGCTGTCGGCCATCGAGTGGGTGTTGCGGATGAACTCCACCGAAAAATGCTGGCCCACCTTGACCACGTCACGCGGGCTCACGGTCTGCAGGGTGGTGCGGTCGGTGACACCGGCCTCATCCATCTTGCCGGTGAGCATCGAGAGGGCCAGACGAGGCCCGTAGATCACAGGGATGTTGAAGTGCTTGAGGTGGTGGGCAATGCCCCCGATGTGATCTTCATGACCGTGGGTCACGATCATGCCGCGGATGCGCTTCTGGTTCTCGCGCAGGAAGCTGGTGTCGGGCAGCACCACGTTGACGCCGTGCATGCCATCGCTAGGGAAGGCCAGACCGGCGTCCACCAGCATCAGGTCATCGCCGTACTCGAACACACAGGTGTTCTTGCCGATCTCGTGCAGACCACCCAGGGGGATCACCCGCAGGCAGGGTTCGTTGGCGGCAGCTTGACCGTTGCGGGAACGGTTCACGGTGGAGATCGGTGTCATGAATTGCGTCGTTCAGGGAAAAGGAAAACTCAGGTCGGGCACTAACAACGAAGCCGCTGGCTCCGGAGCACCGGTGGTCAATCAGCCGAGGCGTCAGGTCTGACGCAGGGCATTCAGGGCTTGGGCAAGGGACTCACGCATGGCGGCATCCAAAGGAACAAGGGGAAGACGGGGAGCACCGACTGGCCAGCCGCTCAGCTCGAGCGCTGCTTTGACCGGAATCGGATTGGTGGTGGCGAACAGGGCCTTGCACAGAGGCAAGAGCAGTTCGTGCTGCGCCAGGGCCTCGGCATGACGACCGCTCAAAAAGGCCTCAATCATGGAGCGCATGGGCTGACCGGCCACATGGCTGGCCACGCTGACCACGCCCACAGCGCCAACAGAAAGCATCGGCAGGGTCAGGGCATCGTCGCCGCTGTAGATCGCCAGGCGAGGACCACAGGCCAAGCGCAGTTGACTGACCTCTTCGGTGGTGCCACTGGCGGCCTTAAAGCTGACCACATTGGGGCAGTCCATCAAGCGAGCCACCGTGGCGGGCGCCAGGCTGCAACCAGTACGGCCGGGGATGTTGTAGAGCATCAGCGGCAGATCAGGAGCCGCGGCCGCAACCTCACGGAAATGGGCCTCCATCCCTTCCTGCGGAGGTTTGTTGTAGTAAGGCACCACCACCAGGGCGCCATCGGCACCAGCCGCTGCGGCATGGGCTGTGGCTTCAACCGCTTCCGCCGTGGAATTGCTGCCGGTGCCGGCCAACACCTTCACGCCAGAGCCCACGGCCTCACGCACCGCCGCCAGCAACTGGGCCTGCTCATCCCAGCTGAGGGTCGGAGATTCACCGGTGGTGCCGCAGACCACAATCCCATCCGATCCCTGATCCACCAGATGGCAAGCCAGACGGCCAGCCAGGGCGAAATCGACGTTCCCCTCGCCGTCAAAAGGGGTGACCATCGCGGTCAGCAGACGACCGAAGGGGGTGGGTGACAGTTCAGCGGCGACAGACATCAAGATCAGGCGGCAATCAACAGTTCTGCGATCTGAATCGCGTTGAGCGCTGCCCCCTTGCGGATCTGGTCACCGCAGAGCCAGAACTCCAGGGCATTGGGCTCACTGATGTCCTGGCGAATCCGGCCCACAGCGACAGGATCACGACCGGTGACATCGGTGGGCATCGGGAAGCGGTTCTCGTCGGAGCGGTCGATCAGTTCAACCCCAGGGGCTTCAGCCAACAGCGCACGGGCTTCAGCCACGGGGAAAGGCTGCTCAAACTCCACGTTGACGGCCTCGGAGTGCGCGCGCAACACCGGAACGCGCACACAGGTGGCACTGAAACGAAGATCCGGCAGCGCCATGATCTTGCGGGTTTCATTGACCATCTTCATTTCCTCTTCGCAGTAGCTGTTGGCCTGCAGCGGGGAGTTGTGGAGGAAGAGGTTGAACGCCAGGGAATGGGGCAACACGCTGCTTTCCGGCGTGCCCCCATCCAGCACCACCTGGCTGAGGTCACGCAGTTCATCCATGGCCCGCGCACCGGCACCGCTGGCGGATTGATAGGTGCTCACCACAACACGACGCATCGGACGCTTGGCAGCCAAAGGTGCCAGCGCGAGGCTCAGCAGGATCGTGGTGCAGTTGGGGTTAGCGATCACACCCTGATGGCCGAAGGCTGCATCGGGGTTGACCTCAGGCACCACCAGCGGCACGCCTTCTTCCATCCGGAAAGCACTGGAGTTGTCGACCATCACAGCGCCGGCATCCGTGATCGCCTGACGCCATTGCTTCGACACCGAACCACCAGCCGAAGCAAGCACCAGATCCACACCCTGGAAGGCTGCAGCACTCACCTCTTGAACGATCAGTTCCTGACCCTTCCATTGCTGTTTCTGGCCCGCAGAGCGGGCCGATGCCAGCAGGCGTAATTCGGCAACCGGAAACTGACGCTCCTCAAGCAACTGGAGCAACTCCTGGCCCACAGCTCCGCTGGCACCGAGCACCGCAACGGTTAGCGGGCGGGCGGGGAGAGAACCAGATCGCGTTGGGGAAGAAGAGGTGAACAAACGGGTATCGCTTGAGCTGAGAAACGAATGCAGGTGTTTTCTGATTGCATCGAGCATCCGCCGTGAAGAGAAGCGGAATAACCCATCAGAACGCTCTGGCCACAATACGCGGCCAAGCCGGCGCGGACGCTTGCATACAGTGTTGGGCTGCCCGTACCAGTTCTGATGAGCGCCGCTTCGTTGAAGGTCAAGACCACCGCCCGCCCCGGCAGCCGCCTGGCGGTTGAAGTGGCAGTGCCCGCGGAGCGCTGCAAAGAGAGCTACGAAGCGGCAGTCGCACGCCTCAGCCGCACCATCAATCTGCCCGGCTTCCGCAAGGGCAAGGTCCCCAGAGCCGTGCTGCTGCAGCAGATCGGTCCGCTGCGCATCCGCGCCACAGCACTGGAATCCATGGTGGATGGCGTGTGGCGTGAAGCCATCGACCAGGAAAAGATCGAGGCCCTGGGCCAGCCCGACCTCACCGACGGCTTCGAGTCCCTGCTCGAAGCATTCGATCCCAGCAAGGAACTGACCGTCACCCTGGAAACCGACGTCGCACCTGTTCCCAAGCTCAAAACCACCAAAGGCCTCAAAGCCGAAGCGGAGAGCGTCAGCTACGACCCCGCCAAGGTCGACGAGATGATCGAACAATCCCGTCGCCAGATGGCCACCCTGGTGCCCGTGGAGAACCGTGCCGCTGCCAATGGCGATGTGGCTGTGGTGGGCTTCGCCGGCACCTACAGCGATGACGGCAGCGCCATCGAAGGGGGCAGCGCCGATTCCATGGACGTTGAGCTGGAAGACGGCCGCATGATCCCCGGCTTCGTGGAAGGGGTCGTGGGAATGGCCATCGGTGAGGAGAAAACCATTGAGTGCCAGTTCCCCGAGGACTACCCCAAAGAGGACGCTCGCGGCCGCAAAGCCAGCTTTGTGATCAACCTCAAGGACCTCAAAACCCGCGAGCTGCCTGAACTCGACGACGCCTTCGCCAAGCAGGCCAGCGACAAGGAAACGATGGCCGAACTGCGTGCCGACCTGGAGGAGCGCCTCAAGGACGACGCCGAGCGCCGCCAGAAGAGCAACCGCCATGACGCCCTGATTGCAGCCCTGGTGGAGCAGCTCGAGGTGGAACTCCCCGAAAGCCTCGTCCAGCAGGAAGTACGCAACCTGGTGGAGCAAACCGCCGGTCAGTTCGCCCAGCAGGGCATGGATGTGAAATCCCTGTTCACTCCTGATCTGGTGCGCAACCTGATGGAGTCATCCCGTCCCGAAGCCGTGGAGCGCCTGCGCCGCAGCCTCGCCCTTTCTGCCCTGGCGGAAAGCGAAGGCCTCAAGGTCGAAGACGCCGAGATCGACGCCAAGGTGAAGGAGGTGAAGAAGCAACTCGCCGGTGAGCGCGACATCGATCCCCAGCGTCTGCGTGATGCCGTGATCGATGATCTGCTGCGCGACAAGCTGCTGGGCTGGCTGGAAGACAACAGCACGGTGACCGAGAAGGCCCCCGAGGCTGACGACGCCAAAGCCGAGAAGAAGCCCGCAGCCAAGAAGCCTGCAGCCAAGAAAACCACCAAGGCGAAAGCTGAAAAGTCCAAGGAGGACGCCGAGGCCTGATCAGGCCCCATAGATTGCACGCACATCAAACCGTTCTGTTCGCCGCGTGATCGACGCCCGCAGCTCACACCCGATCCAGAACCGCTGGACTGGCATCCGCCCCACAGCGGTGATGCCATCCGCGGCCCCGGGTGTGCTGCCCACGGTGGTGGAACAATCGGGCAGAGGCGAGCGTGCCTTCGACATCTATTCACGCCTGCTGCGCGAACGGATCATCTTCTTGGGCACCGGCATCGATGATCAGGTGGCAGACGCCCTCGTGGCCCAGCTCCTGTTCCTCGAAGCCGAGGATCCGGAAAAAGACATTCAGATCTACATCAACTCCCCTGGTGGCTCCGTCACCGCCGGCCTAGCGATCTACGACACCATGCAGCAGGTGGCCCCTGACGTGGTGACCATCTGCTACGGGCTTGCGGCCTCCATGGGAGCTTTCCTGCTTTCCGGCGGCACCAAGGGCAAGCGTTTGGCCCTACCCAACGCACGGATCATGATCCACCAGCCCATGGGCGGCGCCCAAGGCCAGGCGGTGGACATTGAAATCCAGGCCCAGGAGATCCTCTACCTCAAGGAAACCCTCAACGGACTGATGGCGGAGCACACCGGTCAGCCCCTGGAAAAAATCGCCGAAGACACGGATCGCGACCATTTCCTTTCCCCGGCAGAAGCGGTTGAATACGGCTTGATCGACCGGGTGGTGGATAGCCCCGCAGACGGAGGAATCGTTACGGAAGGCTGACAGCACTGTCTTCCCCAACGATCCTTGGAGTCGGGCCATCCCCAACGCGTGAGGTCCGTTTCTGCCCGTTTGAAGTCTCTGGCGCCCGATGGCCAAATTCGATGCCCATCTGAAGTGCTCCTTCTGCGGGAAATCCCAGGAGCAGGTGCGCAAGCTGATTGCGGGCCCTGGGGTCTACATCTGCGATGAGTGCATCGATCTCTGCAACGAGATCCTGGACGAGGAACTGATCGACGCCCAGGGCAATCCTCGCCAAGGCGCTGAGCAGGGTCGCAAAGCCGCCCAGACCACACGCAAGAGCAACAAACCTGCTCCAACCCTGGCCACGATTCCCAAACCTCAGGAGATCAAAGCCTTCCTGGATCACCAGGTGGTGGGTCAGGACGCTGCCAAAAAAGTGCTCTCGGTGGCCGTTTACAACCACTACAAGCGCCTGGCCTGGCAGGGGGATGGCAAGGGCGAAACCGAAGAAACCGCCACACGCCTGCACAAGAGCAACATCCTGCTGATCGGCCCCACTGGCTGCGGCAAGACCCTGCTGGCCCAGACCCTGGCGGAGATGCTCGACGTGCCCTTCGCCGTGGCCGACGCCACCACGCTCACCGAAGCGGGCTACGTCGGTGAAGACGTGGAAAACATCCTGCTGCGGCTGCTGCAAAAAGCCGACATGGATGTGGATCAGGCCCAGCGCGGCATCATCTACATCGACGAAATCGACAAGATCGCCCGCAAGAGCGAAAACCCCTCCATCACCCGTGATGTGTCGGGTGAGGGCGTGCAGCAGGCCCTGCTGAAGATGCTGGAAGGGACCGTGGCCAACGTGCCGCCCCAGGGGGGCCGCAAGCATCCTTATCAGGACTGCATCCAAATCGACACCAGCCAGATTCTGTTCATCTGCGGCGGTGCCTTTGTGGGCCTCGATGATGTGGTGCAGAAGCGCATGGGCCGCAATGCCATCGGCTTCGTGCCCAGCAGCGACGGACGCGGACGCAACAAAGCCAGCCGTGACCTCCAGGCCGCCCAGGTGCTGCGCCATCTGGAGCCCGATGACCTGGTGCGCTACGGCTTGATTCCGGAATTCATCGGCCGCATGCCGGTGAGCGCCGTGCTCGAGCCCCTGGATGAAGAGGCGCTGAAATCAATCCTCACCGAGCCCCGCGATGCCCTGGTGAAGCAGTTCCGCACGCTGCTGAGCATGGACAATGTGCAGCTCGACTTCGAAGCCGAAGCGGTGGAAGCCATCGCCAGCGAAGCCCATCGGCGCAAAACCGGCGCCCGGGCCCTGCGCGGCATCGTGGAGGAGCTGATGCTCGATCTGATGTATGACCTGCCTTCGCGCAAAAACGTGAAGAATTTCACGGTGACGCGCACCATGGTGGAAGAGCACACCGGCGGCAAGGTGCTGCCCCTGCCCGGCAACGATCGCCAGCAGGAATCCGCCTAAAGCCATGGCCGCGGCCGATCACCTGCAGGTGCCGCGGCAGCACGGCCTGTTTCTCCATCACGGCATCGATCTAGGCGACGGCACCGTGGCCCATTACCTGGAAGGACGGGAAATCCTGCGCAGTGCGCTAGACGACTTCAGCCAAGGCCAACCGGTAAGCGTGGTGCCGCACGCGCAGTGCTCTCCCCAGGGGGTGACCCTGCGGCGAGCGATGAGCCGCATCGGCGAGCAGAACTACAACCTGCTGTTCAACAACTGCGAGCACTTCGCCACCTGGTGCAAAACCGGCCGCCATCACAGCGCCCAGGTGAACTCGGTCATCGACAAAGCCCGCAGCTGGAGCGCCCGCATGCCATCAGCGCTGATGGCCGGGCTGGAACTGCTGGTGCAACGGGGACTTCTGGATGAGAACAGCCGCGCCCTGGCCCGCAAAGGCGTGAGCCAACTGGAACAACTGCGCCTCAAACTGCTCAGCAAGCTGGAAGCGCTGCTGCAACAGGCGGGTGATGGTGGCAATCAGCGCTTGCTGCTGAGCGGCCAAAGCCTGGCCGATGACTTAGCAGCAGTGGAAGACCTCAAACAAAAGATTGATGCGCTGCTCGATCAGCCGCCAGCCCTGCCCGAAGCCCAGCAAGCTGAGTAGTCTCGCGCCATCACCGGGGTCGCATGAGCCAGGCCTACCAGCCGCTGCATCACAAATACCGCCCCCAACGGTTCGACCAACTGGTGGGGCAGAACGCCATTGCGGCCACCCTTGGCCATGCCCTACGCAGCAATCGCATCGCACCCGCCTATCTCTTCAGCGGGCCGCGAGGCACCGGTAAAACCTCCAGCGCCCGCATCCTGGCTCGCTCACTGAACTGCCTCAGCAGCGATGGCCCCACCCCCGAGCCCTGCGGCAGCTGCGAGCTCTGCACCACGATCGCGGCAGGCACCGCCCTCGATGTGATCGAGAT
>CAXQPR010000065.1:0-2105 GCA_964225855.1 Salipiger bermudensis
GTGGAACTGATCGAGATCCAGAGCGGCACTTACCTCGGAGAAGACGACATCGTTCGCTTCCAGGACCGCTATGGCCGAAGTGATCTCAGTATTAGCGCCAGCTGAGGCTTACTCCACCGTGACGCTCTTGGCCAGGTTGCGGGGTTGATCCACATCCAGGCCGCGATGGGCCGCGATGTGATAGCTCAGCAACTGCATCGGCACCACGGTGAGCAAAGGGCTGATCCACTCGCTCACCAATGGCACTGGCAGCAGTTCATCAAACAAATCGGTGTCGCGCCCAAGGGGCCCGACACCGATCAACTGGGCGTCGCGGGCCTTGGCTTCCTGTGCGTTGCTGAGCACCTTCTCGAAGACCACACCAGGGACAGCAATCGACACCACCGGCACGCGGGAATCCAACAAGGCGATCGGACCATGCTTCATCTCACCGGCCGGGTAACCCTCGGCGTGGATGTAACTGATCTCCTTGAGCTTCAAGGCTCCCTCAAGGGCAATCGGATAGTTGATTCCGCGGCCCAGAAAAATCACATCCTGGGTGTCGGCAAAGCGATGGGCCAGGGCTGCTGAGCGCTCGTCGTGGAGCCCTACCAACTGGCGCAGCTGCTGGGGCAGGCCGCGCAGCTCATCGGCCAAAGCCTTGATCTCCGCTGCGGGGCGAGCGCCACGCCGTGCAGCAAAAGCCATCGCCAGGCCATAGAAAGCCAAGAGCTGACCTAGGAAGGTCTTGGTCGCCGCCACGCCCACTTCGATTCCGGCCCCGATATCGAGAATGTGGGGCACCTGACGGGAAAGAGAACTTTCCGGACGGTTGGTCACACCCAGCTGACGGGGAGCAAAGGCTGGATCTCCGTGGGCCAGGCGCCGCTCCGCCTCCATGGCCAGGGCGGCCAGGGTGTCTGCCGTTTCTCCGGACTGGGTCACCCCGATGGTGAGGGTGTGGGGGGCCAGCGGCGGCGGGGCGTAGCGAAATTCACTGGCGTAGTGCACCGAAGCGGGAAGGCCGGCGAACTGTTCCAGCAAGTAGGCCCCCACCATCGCGGCGTGGCGGCTGGTACCGCAGGCCAGGATCTGCACCCGCTCAATCCCGGCGTAAAAGGCATCGTCCAACGGCAGGGCCACCGGCTGCTCCGGCGACAGCCCCTGGGGCAGATGGCGCGCCACCCACAGCTCCGCCGTCTCCGGCTGCTCATGGATTTCCTTGAGCATGAAGTGACGGAACTCGCGCTTGTCAGCCACGTGATCCACACCGCTGAGCTGGGTGGGCATGCGTTGCTGGCGCACCCCAGCGGCGTCGTAGAGCTCCACCCCGAGGGGGGAGAGCAAGGCCACCTCGCCGTCTTCCATCGGAAGGATCGTGCGGGTGAAGCCCACCAGGGCCGGCGTGTCGCTGGCGCAGAGGAATTCCCCCTCCCCCAAACCGATCAATAGTGGGGCCGCCTTACGAGCCACCACCAACGCCCCCGGGGCCTGATCCCAGATCACGGCCAGGGCATAGGCCCCCTGCAGCTGAGGCAGCACCCGCTGCAGGGCCTCCAGCAACAGCGCACCGCCGGGTGTTCCACCTTCGGCCAGTCGTTGCCGCAGTTCGGCCGCCAACAGGTGCGGAATCACCTCGGTGTCGGTCTCCGACTGGAACGCCACCCCTGAAGCCTCCAGTTGCTCCCGCAGGGCCCTGTGGTTCTCAATGATTCCGTTCTGCACCACCGCCACCGCGCCATCGCTGCTGCGGTGCGGGTGGGCATTGCGCTCTTCCGGCTTGCCGTGGGTGGCCCAGCGTGTGTGGCCGATGCCGCATTGCCCGGGAGCGCCTTCGGCTTCAAAACAAGCGGTGAGGTTGCGCAGCTTCCCTTTGGCCCGGAGGCAAGTCAGCTGCCCCTGAGCGGCCACCGTGGCGATGCCGGCGGAGTCGTAACCGCGGTACTCCAACTGCCGCAGGCCCTCCAGGAGCTGGGGTGCCGCTTCTCGGGAACCCACAAGGGCAACGATTCCGCACATACAAAAAAAGCCCGGCTGAAGCCGGGCTGAGCTTATGAGGTGAAACGAGGCAAATCAGTAGGCCAGACCCATAGAACGGGTTGTCTCATCGCCGAGGTAGACGCGAA
>CAXQPR010000066.1:0-5972 GCA_964225855.1 Salipiger bermudensis
GGCTCTGTTGTCGTGTCGCGCGCCGTTCTGGCGTGCAGCCTCCCGGATAAGTCCAAAGGCGGGCATCCCACCAAAGAAACACGATCAGCGTGAGTACAGACCGCCAGATCCGCAGGGCCCGCCAAGCCCCTCGCAGTGGCGCGCGCAACCGCAACCGGGCCATCAGAGGCTGCCCTCCACACGGCTGTTGAGGTCTGCCACCTTGGCGCGCAGACGATCGATCTGCTCCTGCGGACTGGCCGACGGAGGGGCTGACCGTGACGATGAGGGCGGCGATGACGAGGACGTGACGTCTGAAGAGGATGGATTGGCCGCATCACCATCACGCTCCAACCGCTCCGCTTCCGCCTGCACCTCTTCCTGGAACAGATCCCATTCGCGCTTGAGACGTTCGGGCGCATCCTGCGCCAGCACAGCCACTTCCGCGGCGGCCTCTGCCAGGCCATGCCCCAGGCGCGCCGCCAACCGGCTGACGGTGGCCTTCAGCAGAGCATCAGGGGAAGGCATGGCCTCATCACGGCATTGAGGTGACTGTGGCAGATCCACACCCGCGCAGGAGGCCAAGAGCCACGCAAAGGCCGTTCAGGGTGCGGGGGGAGCCGCTGGTGCCATCAGTACCGGTGCAGCAGGCGCAGGCGCTGCCGGTGCCGGTGCCACTGGCGCGGGAGCGTTGGCGGTTGCCGGCATGGGTTCCGCTGGGGCGATCGCCTCGGGCAACTGCGGTGCGGGAATCACCTCGGCCTCATCCGAGGGCGTGACCGCCGCAGGCACAACCGCCGCAGGAACGACCGGCGGTACCCACCGGGCTGCGGTCTGCTGCTGGCGGCGGGCTTCTGCAGCAAGACGTTCAGCCTCCTTCCTGGCCAGGTCGACTTTTTTCGGTTTCGGGGGCCGCGTTTTGGCCAACTCCGCCTCCCGAGCCGCCACATCCGCTTTCAGCGGCTTGGAAGCCCCCTCAAAACGGTCCCGCAAACTCTGCAGACGTTCTCCAGGGAAGGGCTTTAGGTTGAACGCCTGGGGCCTCGGTGCCGACTCTCCACCCTGCATGGCCACGATCCTTGTGGTGATACCGAACCCCAAGGCGAAGCAGCTTCCGGCCACCAGAGGGCCAACCCAGAATCGCGGACGGCGTCGAGGCTTCTCGACCGAGGGGGGCTGAGTCTCCGCAGGCACGGCAACAGCAGCGAACAGCGCAGACATCCTGGCAGCCCTGTTCAACTCTGTCTGAACCGACAACACCTAAGTGGTGTAGTCGGCGTTGATGCGCACGTATTGATCCGACAGGTCACATCCCCAGGCCTTCGCCTGAGAGGGCCCATCGCCGACAACCAGCCGAATCTGCACACAATCGCTCTGGAGGTAAGCACCCTCCACACAGGCCTGGAGATAAGCGGAAGCCGCTTGCCGATCAAAAGCAATTGGCTGCCCTTGCTCCATCAACTGGTGCGAGCCAAGCCAGAGCGCCACGGCCGCAGGATCAAAAGGCACACCGGCGCGTCCCACAGCCGCCACAATCCGGCCCCAGTTCGGATCGCGACCGTGCACGGCTGTCTTCACAAGAGACGAACCGCACACCGTGCGAGCCATGCGCAACGCGTCTGGTTCACTGCTGGCGCCTTCCACCTGGACCTCGATCAGGCAGGTGGCACCTTCTCCATCCCGGGCGATGGCGCGCGCAAGATGTTGCGCCACCAGGGTCACCCCCTGCTCCAGAGCCATGTACTGATCAGCAGGCAAAGCCTCGCCAGCTGCAAATGCCAGGAAGGTGTCATTGGTGCTGGTGTCACCGTCAACGGTGATGGCGTTGAAGGACCGCTCCACAGCGCGGCGCACCATGCCCTGCCAAACCTCTGCAGGCACGCCCGCATCACAGGTGAGGTAGCCGAGCATGGTGGCCATGTCGGGATGAATCATCCCGGAGCCCTTGGCCATCCCGCCAAGACGCACGCGCCGACCGGCCAACTCCGTCTCCAGGGCGATCTGCTTGTCCACCAGATCAGTGGTGAGGATGGCTGCGGCCGCAGCATCTCCGCCCTCGGCCGACAGGGCTGTGACCAAAGGATCGACAGCCGTCAACAGGGTGTCCATCGCGATCGGGACACCGATCACACCCGTGGAGCAGATCAAGACCTGCTCCGGCTCTAAACCCAATCGATCGGCCACGGCCTGGGTGGCCCGCAGGCTGTCGATCAGACCGCGGTCGCCCGTGCAGGCATTGGCCTGACCTGAATTGGTGACCACCGCTCTGGCATAACCGCCAGCCTCCACGAGGCGTTGAGCACAAAGATCCACACAGCCTGCACGCACCACAGAGGTGGTGAAGGTGCCAGCACACACCGCTCCTGCTGGCGCCAGGACCAGGGAAAGGTCGGGCTTCCCCGACGCCTTCAGACCTGCCGTGATGCCAGCGGCTTGAAAACCGACAGGGGCCGTGATCCCACCAGGAATGGACGTCCAGCCAAAGGAGTGCGCCATCGACGAGTCAGGCAAGGCCAACCACAACCTCTATTCAACGCGGCCAAGACCCTTGAGCTCCAAGCTCCGATCAAACTGGTGCGACGCACATCTCAGGATCCGTGAGCCCATCCGCACGCTGGCAAGGCCATCAGCGACGCATCGGCCTCACCGGCGGGATTGCAACCGGCAAAAGCAGTGTTGGACGACACCTCGCCGCACTGGGCCTTCCAGTGCTGGATGCGGACCGTTTTGCCCATGAAGCCTTAGCCCCTGGGAGCAAAGGTGAGGCCGCGGTGTTGAAACGCTATGGCGCACGTGTCGCTGCACCAAGCGATACCGCTATCCGAGACCCGAAGAGCAACAGCGGCATCAACCGCAAAGCGCTGGGTTCAATCGTGTTCAACGCGCCTCACGAACGTGAGTGGCTAGAGCAACTGGTTCATCCCTATGTGCGTGCGCAATTTGACGAAGCGCTCGTACGGCTCAACGACGAACCCACTGTGGTTTTGATGATTCCGCTGCTCTTCGAAGCGAACCTCACGGGTTTGTGTTCCGAAGTATGGGTCGTGCATTGCAAGCCCCAACAACAGATCCAACGGCTCCAACAAAGAGATGGTCTCGATGAGGCTGCAGCCAGGGCCCGGGTCGATGCCCAATGGCCTATTGCACAAAAACAGGAGCTCGCTGATCAACGCATCGACAACAGTGGTGATGCCGGCCGGTGGCAGGAGCAGATCCAACGGCTGCTGAAAGGGCCTCTGTGATCGCCGACTGGCCTTGAACCAAGAATTCGCAACGTCTTCTGCCAGGCGAGTTGCCGGTGGGATGCACTGTGATCAACATCACAACGGGAAGTGGTCCACGACAACAAGTCGCTGTGGGATCCCGGAGATCTTGTGCTCATCGGTGGTTGATCACCGCTTCTCTTCACGAGCAATCCCACTCCTCACTTTTCGACCCATGCATCTCGCAACCAAAACCCTCGCCCTGAGCTTCGCCGCCGCGGCTGGTCTCAGCAGCTTCAACGCACTCACCCCTTCCTCCGCCGAGGCCGTCACTCGCTGCGACAGCGGAACACTGCTCGGCCGCTACACCTTGAAATCCAAACTCAACAACAAATTCGTACGCGCCGGCATTGGATCTGGCTCCTACGTCGGCGCTAAAAGCAACAACGTGGGAGGGAATACCAGCTGGGAAACCTTCGACATCTATGACCTGGGCAATCGCGATGGCCTCAATGGAGGCACCTACGCCCTGCGCAGCACTCAAGATCCCAATCGCTGGGTAAGCGTTAACTCGCAGAATGCCCTGAAACTGATGAATGGCTGCAACACAGCCAGCAAAAACCGTCTGTTCCGGGCCAACCGAGTCAGCAACATCCTGCAGTTGCAATCACTCTTCAATCAGCAGTGGGTGATCCAACGCTCCGACAACATGCTGTACGCCAATGCGCCGACGACAGGCGGCAACGTCCCCAAAGCGCTGCAATACAAACTCACCCGAATCGGGGCCGGGCCATCCACCCCCGTGACACCGGCTCAAGCCAACATCAATGGCTGGTTCAGAGGAAACAACTCCGGCTACTACACAGCACAAAGCTCAGGGGGCAGCTTTCAAATGAAGGCCTTCACCAATACCGGAAAACTCCTCAACCTCTTTCAAGGCACCATCTCCGGCAATCGCGTCACTGGCACCTGGCGCAACTACTGCAACAACGGCAGTGGCAATGCGACTCTTGTCTATGAAAACGGTTCACTCCGACGCATCGCAGGCAATACGCGAAACCTCAGCTGGAGTCCCATCAACCGCCCCAACATCCAGCTTGAATCTCAGCCCAGCTGCAACACTCCAACTCCAACCCCTCAACAGACATCCGAACAAAGACTGACTCTCAAAAGAGAAATCCTGGTCTACGACCAAAACATGTTCGGATCAAACCAGCGAGGGACCACCACGAAGGTCGACAGCATCACCATCGAACGCCCCACAAGCACCCCCTCCAACCTCATCGAAATCGCGAGAGCCACCAAACGATTTCCAAATGGAAAGCATTGCGTTGGAAACACAAACTCAGTTGACAAAGGCTCTGTTTATCTCAACAGAGATGGCAAGGCATACTTCAACTTTGAGATCAAGCTCAGAGAAGGTAGCTGCAATGGTGGCGTCAGAATTGGGTCCGAAAGCCGCTCTAGATTCCTAACCGCTGCCCCAGGGGAGACCAAGAGCCGCTCGATCCGAGTCAACGGCGTAGGAGGCAGCAAAGTACAGATCACCTATACCCTCACAAACCGAACCAACTAAAGAAGCGAACCACCTCGCCATACTCTCGCCCCGCCCATGCGGGGCTTTTTTATGCCTTAACCAAGGCAACCAAGACCCTCATACCTCTCCATAGCTGTATTGCGCAAAAGGCACACCATGGGGACCTAGCGGACTACTGCAGCGGCTTGGCGACGACTGGGTCGATCAACCCTGCACACCAGCCCCCCCCCAACCACTACTTGAAGCGCTAAAGGCTCTTGCGACACCAAAGAAATCGAAAACAACCTCTAACGAGCCAGTTGTCACCTTTGGCCCCTGTGATCAAGATCACAGCAGTGCTCGACCCAGATCTTCGCAAACGGCTGGCAAGTCCAAGACAGTGAGTACAGCAGAAGGACACAACGTCCATGCCACTTCTCCCTCCTCACAAACACCTCATGACTTCCTTCAACAAAACTGCCAAATCAGCCTCTCTGCTCTGCACTGCAGCCCTCATGACTGCATCGGGACTACATACACCTGCCTTGGCCGGCAACAACAGCGCCAAAAACTGCGAAAACGGAAGGCTGATTGGCACCTTTGCGATCCAAGCCCATAGCAACTCAAAGTTTGTCAAAAAAGACGACGGCAAACTCAGAGCAACCAAAGATTCCCAACCGACCAGCCCATCCAACAAAGGGGTCTACGAGCTTTACGACCTCTCAGGGATGCCTGGAGCAACCAATCGAACTGTGGCCCTACGCAGCACCCGCAATCCCAACAAATGGTGGAGAGTCAGGAAAAACAATCACAGCGTCAAGCTGGAAAACTATCAGTGTCGTTCTGATCGAACGAGCACGACCTTTATCGGGGATGGCAATGCTGACCGCCTGGCTTTGCAATCCCGTAAAAACGATCAGTGGATTTACGTTGCTGGCAATGGAAAGCTCAAAGCAGCATCAAACTCCATCAAAAACGAATCGTATTTCAAACTGGTTCGAATCGGACAAGCCCCCAACCCCGATCCGCAGCCCCCGACTCCAGGCCCTGACCCGCAACCGCCGACTCCTACTCCTCCCTCCCCCGAGGCCACGACCCGATGTGACAGCGGAACGCTGCTCGGCCGTTACACCTTGAAATCCAAACTCAACAACAAAGTCGTACGCGCCGGCATTGGATCTGGCTCCTACGTCGGCGCTAAAAGCAACAACGTGGGAGGGAATACCAGCTGGGAAACCTTCGACATCTATGACCTGGGCAATCGCGATGGCGTC
>CAXQPR010000067.1:0-21284 GCA_964225855.1 Salipiger bermudensis
TTACTCACCCGTCCGCCACTAACCCGAAGGTTCGTTCGACTTGCATGTGTTAAGCACGCCGCCAGCGTTCATCCTGAGCCAGGATCAAACTCTCCGTTGTAGATCATTTCCTCTTAGACGTTTTCACATCCTCAAAATGATTTGCTTCACCCACAAAGCAGCTAATGCTCTCTGCAGTTGTCGCCTCCTTTCAGCTGACACAGAAAGGGTTCTTAAGAGTGCACTTCTAGATCTCTCTATCAATGACTTTCCAGGATCTCAGATCCGGTTGTTGCTCCGTCAATTCGCACACCGGCAACAAAGAGGCTCGTGAAAACCTCCCCGTTGCAGCGAATGACTTCAACGCAACGAAATTTTTTGACGGGACCTCACACCTTTATCGCAATTCCATTTGATCCCGCGCCTCACCTCTCGGCTTGGCTCAGAACCAAACGCGATAAAAGCGTCAGTTCCTAAACTTTTCGATTGTCCAGGTTCTCGCTTCCCTACTCCCTCTCAGGAGTGGTTCAGCGCTGCGGTCTCACGACCGCTTGATGAACTTACAACACCGTGGGATCGCTCCCTCATCCGTTGCAAGCGCCACAGACACAACAAAGCTCTCGCTTCACTCGCCCGTGACCTGCGCCCTCACCTCTCGGCTCCTGCGCAGTCCAAAAACATAACCCATTGAAGGGATGACTGCAAGAGCAATCCACCTCATCACTTCTCCAGACTGTCTTCCACTGCCCAAATCCTTTGCCATTACTAGCGTTTACCTAGGACGCCCCTTCAAGCGCCATGGCAGGACGCTTCAGCCAACAGCACCAGCGCGTGCGGCCGAGCTCCAAGGAAGACCAGGTTGTGGAGAAAGCCAAGGAGCACTTCGAACGCACCTTGATTCAGATCGCCGGATCGGTTGCTGGCTCGGTAGCGGCCTTGGAGCATCCGAGCCATGACGAAGCCCTGAATTACGGAGAGATTTTCCTGCGCGACAACGTGCCGGTGATGGTCTATCTCCTGACCCAGCGGCGCTACGACATCGTCCGGCATTTCCTCACGGTCTGCCTTGATCTGCAAAGCACCACCTATCAGACCCGCGGAGTTTTCCCCACCAGCTTTGTTGAAGAGGGTGATGCACTACTGGCCGATTACGGCCAACGCTCCATCGGCCGCATTACCTCCGTCGATGCCAGTCTCTGGTGGCCTGTCCTCTGCTGGCTTTACGTCAAGCACAGCGGCGACGAGGAATTCGGCTCAAGCCAGAAGGTGCAACGCGGCATCCAACTGTTGCTGGATCTGGTGCTGCATCCCACCTTCGAGGGCACGCCAGTGCTGTTCGTTCCCGACTGCGCGTTCATGATTGACCGCCCCATGGATGTGTGGGGGGCTCCGCTGGAAGTTGAAGTGCTGCTGTACGGATCACTGCGCAGCTGTATCAAGTTGATGGAACTGAGCCGGCGCCGCCACGACAGTCGTCTGCTGGATCAACGCTTGGTGCTCACCCGTCAATGGGTGCACGACCTACGGCAATTTCTGCTCAAGCACTACTGGGTGACCAGCAAGACCATGCAGGTGCTGAGGCGAAGACCAACCGAGCAATACGGAGACAACCAGCACCAGAACGAATTCAATGTTCAGCCTCAGGTGATTCCTGATTGGTTACAAGACTGGCTGGAAAACCGAGGCGGCTACTTGATCGGGAACATGCGGACCGGCCGTCCGGACTTCCGGTTTTACAGCCTTGGAAATTCGTTGGGCTGTCTCTTCGGCCTACTGACCAGCCCCCAACAACGGGCCTTATTCAGGCTGGTGCTCCACAACCGTGACCATCTGATGGCCCAGATGCCAATGCGCATCTGCCATCCACCCATGGATGGACTCGAATGGCAGAACAAAACCGGATCGGATCCGAAAAACTGGCCTTGGAGCTACCACAACGGTGGCCACTGGCCCAGCTTGCTCTGGTTTTTTGGAGCGTCGATCTTGCTGCATGAGCGCCGACACCCCCACGCTGACGTGCTGCTGATGGGGCAAATGAAAGCCCTGCTGGAGGAAAGCTACTGGAGTCAGCTCAATCAACTGCCTCGCCAGCAATGGGCGGAATATTTCGACGGCCCCACCGGAACATGGGTCGGGCAGCAATCACGCACGTATCAGACCTGGACCATCGTTGGTTTCCTGCTGCTTCACCACTTTCTTCGCACCAGTCCGGAAGATGTGGAAATCCTTGATCTTGAGGAGCTTTTCGGTGACGGGGCCAACAACGATGAGGCCTCAGCCTCCGAAACCAAGCCATAAAAAAACCCGGTCATCGACCGGGTTTTATACAACAGTATTCTGAGAACTGATCAGAACAGACCCAGGGTGAGGGACTTGTCGATCGGGAGAGCAGCACCGATACCGAGATAGATGGTGGTGACGGTTCCGAACAGGAACACGGCCATCGCCACAGGACGGCGGAAAGGGTTTTGGAACTTGTTGAAGCTCTCGATAAAGGGAACCAACATCAGACCCAGGGGAACGAGAGTCTGCAGAGCGATTCCAAGAAGCTTGTTGGGAACGACGCGCAGAATCTGGAAGACAGGGTAGAGATACCACTCAGGAAGAATTTCCAGAGGAGTGGCAAACGGATCAGCCTTGTCACCAAGCATGGCTGGATCGAGGACAGCAAGGCCCACCACACAGGCGATGGTGCCAAGGATCACTACTGGGAAGATGTAGAGGAGATCATTGGGCCAGGCCGGTTCACCGTAATAGTTGTGACCCATGCCTTTGGCCAGTTTGGCGCGGAGCTTGGGATCGGTGAGATCAGGCTTCTTGAGAATGTGCATTGGGTTGACCAGTACGTGTTCGCTTGAAACTGAACGGATGTCGCTGGATCACAAGGGACCGGAGATGCCCTGCTTCCGAATCATCAGGAAGTGCATAAGCATGAACACGGCCAGCAGCCAGGGCATCACAAAGGTGTGAAGGCTGTAGAAGCGGGTGAGGGTGGACTGACCCACACTCTCGCCACCCCGGAGCAGTTCGACCATGAAGTCGCCAACAACGGGGATCGCAGCGGGAACGCCGGAGACGATCTTCACAGCCCAGTAACCGACCTGGTCCCAGGGAAGGGAATAGCCAGTCACACCGAAGGAAACGGTGATCACTGCCATGGTGACGCCGGTGACCCAGGTGAGCTCACGAGGACGCTTGAAACCGCCGGTCAGGTACACGCGGAACACGTGCAGGATCAGCATCAGCACCATCATCGAAGCGCTCCAGCGGTGAATGGAGCGGATCAACCAGCCGAAGCTGACATCGGTCATCAGGTACTGAACCGAGGCATAGGCCTCAGCAACAGTCGGCTTGTAATAGAAGGTCATCGCGAATCCAGTCGCGAACTGGATCAGGAAGCAGACCAGGGTGATCCCGCCAAGGCAATAAAAAATATTGACGTGAGGGGGCACGTACTTGCTGCTGATGTCGTCAGCGATGTCCTGAATTTCAAGACGTTCCTGGAACCAGTCGTAGACAGGTGAGGAGTTCGCCATGCAGAAGTGGGCTTGGATTGCGAGAGTCTACTGAACACATCCCAGCGATCGCGCCAGGTATGAAGTCGATGTTGCCGACTGTTAATCGCCCGTGGGCCACCTGGCGACACGTGGCCACAGCACTGGTGTCCGTGGTGCTGAGCACGGTGCTTGCCGTCAGTCCAGCCATGGCGCTGAACGACGCCCAGCAGCTGGTGGTGGAGAGCTGGAAACTGGTCAATCAGAGCTACGTAAATCCTGATCGCTTCGAGGAGGTGCACTGGAAGCGGCTGCGCCAGAAGGCTTTGGAGGGAACGATCACCAGCAGTGAGCAGGCCTACAGCGCCATCGAAACAATGCTTAGCCCTTTGGGTGATCCCTACACCCGACTGCTACGCCCCGACGACTACACCGTGATGAAGGCCAGCAATCAGGGCAGCCTCAGTGGTGTCGGCCTGCAACTGGCCCATGGCAGCGGCGATGGACGGGTCGTCGTGATCGCCCCTCTGGAGGGCTCACCTGCCGCAGAAGCAGGAGTCGTGAGCGGGACTGCGGTCTTGGCCGTGAATGGTGAATCCACCGAAGGCCTCGGGTTGGAAACAACAGCAGCACGCTTGCGTGGTGATGTCGGAACCCAGGTGGTGCTGAACCTGCAAGCCCCAGATGGCACCACCGATGAGGTGACCCTCGAGCGACGCAGCGTGGATCTGCGCCCAGTACGCACCAGACGTCTGCGTCAGAACGACCACACCCTCGGCTATCTGCGCATCACCCAATTCAGCGAGGGAGTGCCCCAGCAAGTGCAGGAAGCCATCGACGAACTGTCTGAAAAGGGGATCGAAGGCCTTGTGCTCGATCTGCGCAACAACTCCGGTGGTCTTGTGAGCGCTGGGCTAGCCGTGGCGGACGCCTTCATCAGCAGCGACCCCATTGTTGAGACCCGCAATCGCGAAGGAATCGCCGATCCGATCCAGGCCAATGCCCACACCCTCTACGACGGCCCGATGGTGACACTGGTGAATGGAGGAACCGCCAGCGCGAGCGAGATTCTCGCCGGTGCACTCCAAGATGATGGCCGCTCCCAGCTGCTGGGGAGTCGAACCTTCGGGAAAGGGCTCATCCAGACCCTCACCAATCTCAGCGACGGCAGTGGCCTCGCCGTGACAGTGGCGGGGTATCTGACTCCCAATGGTCGCGACATCCAGGGACAAGGACTGGAGCCGGACCGACAACTCGATCAACCCGAACCCCTCAATCCCGGCGGCGACGGAGACAGCTGGCTGATCGATGCCCAACGCGTGCTTGAGCCCCTGCTCGAGAGCAACGCAGGACAAGACGGAGCCTCAGCAGAGGAAACGTCAGCAGATGCCGCCAATCTGGATGCCATTTGATCAGTGATGACGTCACGCACGTATCACGATCCACTGCATCGCAGCATCCAGCTTGATGGCGAGGATGCCGCTGAAGCCATGGTGATGGGACTGGTGGACAGCCGCCCTTTCCAGCGGCTGAGGCGGATCCGGCAGCTGGGGCCAGCCTTCCTGACCTTTCATGGCGCGGAATCAAGTCGTTTCACCCATTCGCTGGGGGTGTTTCATCTGGCGCGTCGCGCCTTCCGAAAGTTAGAGCAACTCGATCCGAGCTTGAGCCAACAGAAAGGGGTGCTGTACGCCGCGGCCCTGCTTCACGATCTGGGCCATGGGCCCCTGAGCCACACCGGTGAAGAGATGTTCGGCCTCCATCACGAGAGCTGGTCAGCCCGCCTCGTGCGCGAACATCCCGAAATCCAGCCATTGCTGGAACAGCTGGCCCCAGGAACGGCAGAAGCGGTTGCAGCCTTGCTGGAGCATGGACGCGCTGAGCGCCCGGTGATCAAGGCCCTGGTCAGCAGCCAGCTGGACTGCGATCGGCTGGACTATCTGATGCGCGACAGCCACAGCACCGGCACCCGCTACGGCCAACTGGATCTGGAGCGCATCATCGCGGCCCTCACCCTGGCCCCGGATGGGGAACTGGCGATCGACCCCAAAGGACTCATGGCTGTGGAGCACTACCTGGTGGTGCGAAATCTGATGTACCGCAGCGTCTACACCCATCGCCTGAATGTGGTGTGCAATTGGATGCTGGAGCATCTGATTCGTCTGGCCAGACAACTCGGGGGCGATCGGGTGTGGTGCGATCCCGTGATGGCCATCTGGCTCTGGGAACCCGATGCCCTGACGCCCGCGGACTTTCTGGCCAATGACGACCTGCGCACGGGGTATCACCTGCAGCGCTGGGCAGAGGAGGCACCCGCTCCGCTGGCCTCACTCTGTGCCCGCTTCCTTGATCGTCGCCTCTTGAAAGCCACGGCCGTCGGCCACCTCAATCCAAGCCAGCAGCTCGAAGCACTGACGCTGGCGCGTCGTCTGAGCGAACAGTCCGGCATGGACCCCGAACACTGCTGCGGCTTACGCCATCAACAGATCCGCGGATATCACCCCTATCGGGGCGGCCTGCGCTTGTGGGATGGGGTGAAGCTGCAAGGGCTCGAGCAGGTGTCAGCTCTGGTGCAAAGTCTGTCCACTCCAGCGGACACGGCCTGGCTGATCCATCCGCGCGAGATTCAGTCGGATTTGCGTCAATCACTGCAGAGCGAAAGCCTGCAGTGAAGGCGCCTAGCGTCTGAGCACGGACCACGCTTCTGCCCACCTTCCCGAACACCCCGATGGCCGCTGATGACATCCCAGGCATGCGCCAGCGACTCACACTTCCGCAACCACGCCAGGCCCACTGGGAAGACACACTTCCCCAGCAGCTGCAGGCGCTTGCTCCAGGCCCTCTCGAACTGAACGCTCATGGTTGGCTACTGCGGTGCAGAGACCTGCGGCAGCTCCAGCACCTGTTGGCGGGATCCGGATTCCACATCGCTCAACTGCAAACGCTGAATCCCAAAACAGCGGTCAGCGCCCACGCCCTGGGCTTGCCTGTGGAGTTGCAGCAATCAGGGAGTACTGCGCTGAGCCCATCCCAAACCGCAGATTCACTCCGCCTGCACAGGGGGACGCTGCGGGCAGGTGACCGCCTGGACAGCGAAGGGGATCTCTTGGTTCTGGGGGATGTGAACCCCGGAGCCACAGTCACAGCAGCTGGAGACGTCATGGTGTGGGGGCGGCTACGCGGCGTGGCCCATGCCGGACGTCAAGGTGATCAATCCGCTCGAATCGTGGCTCTACAGCTCCGCCCGCTGCAACTGCGCATCGCCGATCAGGTGGCGCGCGGTCCTGAGGATCAGCCCCTGGCGGGTCTGGCAGAAGAAGCACGCGTTAGCGCCGGAGAAATCGTGATTCAGCCAGCCGATCCACGGCTCTCGAGGCGTCTTATCGGCAGCGAGTCATCAGGAACTGAAGGCAAAGCATTGGCCTGAAGCTTTGACCGCCCTTAAGGTGGCGCGACTTCCCGGGAATCCGTGGCGTCCACTTCGCGAACGATCCTGATCTGCTCCGGTAAAGGAGGGGTCGGGAAAACCACACTGACTGCCAACCTCGGCATCGCCTTAGCTCGACTGGGGTTGCGCACAGTTGTGCTTGATGCCGATTTCGGCCTCCGCAACCTTGACCTACTGCTGGGTCTGGAGAATCGGATCGTCTTCACCGCGCAAGAGGTGCTGGCCGAGACGTGCCGCCTGGAACAGGCCCTGGTCAAACACAAGCAAGAGCCGAACCTTGCTCTGCTGCCGGCGGGCAATCCACGCATGCTCGAGTGGCTCAAGCCCGAGGACATGCAGGCGATCGCCAAGATGCTCGAGCAACAATTCGATTACGTGCTGATCGACTGCCCGGCCGGCATCGAAGACGGATTCAAAAATGCTGTTGCGGCAGCAAAAGAAGCCATCGTGATCACGACACCGGAAGTGTCTGCGGTGCGCGATGCCGATCGCGTCATCGGACTGCTGAACACCCACGGCGTCAGCCCTGTGCAATTGGTGCTCAACCGGGTCCGTCCCAAGATGATGGCCAATCAGGAAATGCTGGCGGTCGACGATGTCACCGACATTCTTGCCCTGCCCCTTCTGGGTCTCGTGCTGGAAGACGAGCAAGTCATTGTGAGCACAAACCGAGGTGAGCCCCTGACGCTGAATGGCAGTCACTCCCCTGCGGCACGTGCCTACGGGAATGTGGCCCGGCGACTGCAAGGGGAAGAGGTGCCACTCATCGATCCCTCCAAAGAACGGAGTGGGCTCCGCGCCAAGGTGCGCCGACTGATGCAAAAGAAAATCTTCTGAGACCGATGACCCTGCGCGACATTCTCGACAAATTGCTGAACCGACAACCCGCCAGCGCCAGCACAGCGCGGGAACGGTTGCAATTGGTGCTGGCCCATGACCGCAGTGATCTGAGCCCGGAACTGCTGGATCAGATGCGACGCGAGATTTTTGAAGTGGTGGCGAAATATGTGGAGGTCGACCTCTCCGAGGGCGATGTGAGCCTGGAAACCGAAGACCGCGTTACAGCCCTTGTGGCCAACCTTCCCATCCGTCGTCCGCTTGCGGTCAACCGCAGCGAAAGCTGAGATCACGACAACCGGGGAATGCTTGCTCTGACCTGCATTCCCCGAAGTCATGCCCCGTTTCTGCCTCAGCCCAGCCGAAATGGCTGTCAACACCTTGCTACTCGAGGGGCTGAGCAATAAAGCCATCGCATCCCAGCTGATGCTGAGTGTGCGCACAGTCGAATCCCATGTGAGCCACTCCCTGGCAAAGACTGGATGTCGCAGCCGACTGGAGCTCGTGATCTGGTTGATGACCCACACGCCAATGCAGAGCTGAGAGTCGGCCGGTACAGTGCGGTCGTTGCCGGCTTAGCTCAGCGGTAGAGCAGCGCTTTTGTAAAGCGAAGGCCATCGGTTCAAATCCGTTAGCCGGCTTCAATCCATGCGTCCTGACAGCAGCCAGAGCGCCACGGCCAACAGCATCCAAGGGAGGAGGCTGAAGCTGGTCAAGGCCGTGCCGAGCTGAACAAGCGGTTCGAAGAGCCACCGCCCGAGGCTCTGCAGGAGCACGACCAGGGCAATCAACCAGAGCATGGCGGAGGTGCATCCACTCCTGCGGGCATCACAGCACCTGCACGCAAGATCTGCCAACGTCCGGAGTCTTGCCAGGCCAGCACGGTACTGGCCAATCCCTGAGGAGCCGGCCATGGGGTCGGCTCCAATAAAGGCAGATCGGGGAAATAAAGATGAGCTTGGGCAGCGGTGAGAGCCGCAGCTTCGCCGGAAGGATTGGCACTGGTGGTTGCCAAAGGACCTGTACGCGCCAAAAGCTGCCTGGCCTGGGCACAGGCCGGCACCCTGAGCCCCAAGGTTGTGGCACCCGGATTAAGCGAACGCAGCCAGCATTGCGCCTGAGCATCACCAGCCATGGGCAGCACCATGGTGAGGGCCCCAGGCCAGTGCTGTTGCGCCAGTGGACGGGCAGCAGCCTCGGCCTCAGGCATAACCAGTGCAAGCAAGGCTTCCGCGTCTGCAGCCATCAGGATCAGAGGCTTTTCACAGGGCCGCTGCTTCAGGCTCCAGATCTGACTGGCGTGGGCAGGCAACGCGACCAGAGCAGGAAGGGTGTCGGTGGGCATCAAGCCAGCACCTCCTTCCAGCAACCAATGGGCCATCGCCTCTGTGGAGCAAACGTTGGGCTCGCCAACAGGTGGCTGATGATCGGCCATAGACATGCCGTCAGTCGGCAAAACCCTTTTCAGCCTGCTGCACGACGGGCCAGGGCAAAGCGACGGATGCCCTCGAGATCCTGCGCAGCTTGAACATCGCGCAATCCAGCGTTCGTCATCAACGCCAACACCGCCTGGCTCTGATCGTGGTGATGCTCCAGCAACAACCATCCCCCTGGAGCCAAAGCTTCAGCCGCGCCCTCCAACAGCAAACGGCAGCAATCCAGACCGTCCAAACCACCATCAAGAGCCAAACGCGGCTCGTGATCACGCACGACAGGATCCAGTTGATCCACCACCCCCGCAGGGATGTAGGGCGGATTCGACACCACCAGATCCAATTGCCCCCACCAGGGCTGCAACGGCTGCCACCAACTGCCCTGATGCAACTGCCAAGCCATGCCGTCAGCCCATGCCTCAAGGTTGCGGCGGGCCAAGGCCAGCGCGGCAGCGCTGCAATCCACAGCGTGTCCTTGCCAACCAGACAACTGACGAGCCAGGGCGACCGCCAAAGCACCGGAGCCCGTTCCCAGATCAGCCCAAATCCGCACACGATCACCTTTGTGAGCGGGAGACTCAAGGCCCCGGGCCACAGCAAGATCCACCAAAAGCTCGGTTTCCTGCCGGGGGATCAGCGCATCGGGCGACACCCACAGTTCCAAATCGCGCCAGGGACAGCGTCCCACCAGGTGCTGCAGGGGAATCTGGTGTTGCCGATGAAGGAGCCACTGTTGCTCCAGGGCTTCCAAGGAACAGTCCAGAGTCAGCTCCGCACCATCGGGGTCCAACTGCAGCCTCTGCAGATCCTGCCAGCGCAGTCCCGCGGCCAGGTCCAGCAACCAATCAAGATCCACCGCTTGACCACCGTCCGCCAGCAAGCGACGGCGCCATTCCAGCAGGTCGGTTCCCTTCAGAGGCGGCGAGACCATCAGCCCAGCTAAGCAAGGCGCCAGCGCATTCCCGCCTCAGCTTTCAGCACACCCTCCAACTCCAGTTGCACCAACTGTTCAGCCAAAGCAGCTGGAGAACGGCCCAACCCTTGAGCCAGTTGCTGGAGTGTGGCTCCGTCCTCCAACAGAGTCATCAACGAAGGATCGTGCAGGCCTTGCTGCGGGGGCACTGCACTGCGAAGGGCCTGCAGCTCACAACGAGGCGCGAGTGGCCCTGCCCCCAAATCCTCGACCCATTGATCCGGATCCAGCAACGGTCGAGCCTGCTCCATCAACAGCTGGTTGCTGCCTCGTGCCGAATGCCGAAGAACATCCCCTGGCATCGCCCAGAGCGCACGTCCCTGCTTCTGGGCGGCCTTCGCCGATAAAAGTGCACCACTACCTTCTGGGCATTCCACAACCACAACCACCTGAGCGAGAGCCACCAGCAACCGATTCCTGAGAGCAAAGCTCGAGCGCAGCACACGGGCTCCCGGGGCAAGCTCGGTGATCAGAAGACCTGCAGCGGCGACTTCGGACTGCAACTGACGATGCTCTGGTGGGTAAGCCCTTGCCAGTGGGGTACCTAGTACACCCACGGGCGCTCCGCCCCCGCGCAAGCAACCTTGATGCACAGCAGCATCAATACCCTCAGCCAGCCCACTCACCACGGGCCACCCCGCACGGGCTAATGCCTCCCCCAATCGCCCTGCCGCACGCAACCCATGGGCAGACGGTCGCCTGGAACCGACAACGGCAACAGCCTGACCCGAAATCAGCGGAGCAATCAGAGAATCATTGCCCTCCCAGAACACCATCACAGGAGGCCTGTCCAAGGCGCGAAAACCATTGGGCCAGTTGGAGTCCAGAGGCAACAACAGCCGTTTGGGGAGAGGAAGGCGCGGGTCAGGCCCCAAGCGTTGGCGATGCTGCTCCAGCGCGCACATCACCTGATCCGACCAGGGCAATACCGTCCGCAACTGGTCCAATGGCCAGGCCCAGAGTCCGCCTAGATCGGTGCCGTGCTCGCGGGCGACACCCTGAAGCTGGGCCAGCCGCGCAGGACCGATTCCAGGACACTGCGCCCATAACCACCACCACCTCCGCACGACACCAATCCACTAACAGTACAAATGTACTGCTCTATTAATTGTGCGGATCCTGGCCTTGCGCAAGCGCTCTGAGTGCTTGAGCCAGAGCGATAGGGGCCTCCCGCACCACCCCACGCTTGCCATCCGCGACCCGCAGAAGCACGAGCTCCACTGTGGCCTCAGCCGCACAGGTGCCATCAGGAAGGCAGAACCGGGTCTCCCAAGGCCAGCGCACACCCCGGCGCGGAAGGGCTCTGCTCTCAAGCACAACGAGATCGCCATGGGCTAAGGCATGGCGGTACGTCAACTCAAGCCGGACCACTGGCATCTCATAGCCCTCCTCAGAGACGCGGCCATAGGGCATGCCTGCAGCAGCAAGAGCCTCGACTCTGGCCTCTTCCAGCCAAGACACATACGAACCGTGCCACATCACGCCTGCATGGTCGGTGTGCTGGGGCAAAACTCGCTTTTGAAGGCGCCATGGATGAGTCGTAACGCTCTCAGTCACCGTGGTTCTGAAGGAGGAGTCTCGCCATAGGCTGCAGCAAAGCCTGAACGAGACCGTGTTCAAGAATCTCCTGATCGCCGATTCCGGCAAAGGACACGTGGAAGAGATGGTGCGCATGCTGCGGGATCTTCCCGGCTTCCGCGCCGCACGCATCAACCTGCTTCATGTCGTCCCCGAACAAGGCAGCGCGGGCTCAGAAGAACACTGGGGCGCCGCTGCATCGCTCATGGCCCAAGCCGTGGGACGCATGGGCTTGGATGCAAGCGAAGTGAATTCGATCATCCGCAACGGAGACGCCAAGCAAACCGTGCTCAAGGTGGCGGAGGAATTGGATGCCGACTTGATTGTGATGGGCTCTCGCGGCCTGGGACGCCTGCAATCGATCCTCGCCAACAGCACGAGTCAATACGTCTTCCAGCTCTCAACCAGACCCATGCTGCTGGTGCGCGACGACCTCTACGTCCGTCATGTCAACAGGTTGATGGTGGCCGTGGATGGCACCGGCGTCGGTGATGACGCCCTCAAGATTGCCTGCGAAATGGTCCGCGATATCCCCGGCGGACAGCTGATCGGTGTACACGTGGCCAGGCAAGAGCTGGCCCCTTCTCGAGGTGCATCCAGCAAAGGCGACGAACTGCTGAACGCTGCTGTTCAAAGGGCTCGCAGCTTTGGGGTTGAGCTGAAACCGATGCACGTCACCGACGCCGACGTGGGTCGGGGCGTGTGCAAAGCCGCTGAAGAAACAAACGCAGATCTGGTGGTGATTGCCTCCCAAGACCGCCGTCCACTCGTTGCCCGCGGCCTTGTGGATCTCGACAAGTTGCTGGGTGGATCAGTGAGCGATTACATCAGGGTGCATGCACCTGCTCCCGTGATGCTGGTCAGGGAACCGGAGCGGGGCTGATCGCCCCCTCCGGCATCCCACCTGAATCAGCCCTGTCGGCTGTTGGTTTGGATGTAGAGGATGAGCAGGAAGATCGTCGGAACCAGAACGAACAGCAGGCTGGCAACAAATCCGAGATCGTTGGTTTCCATGGCTGATGAAAGATGCATCCGGAAGGTATCACCGTTCGGCGACCTTCCGGAACCATGCTTCAGCCCTCGTCACCGGGCGTAGCAGCATCCACACCAACCCCTGGCTCTGCAGACGACTCGGCAGCGACATCGGCCGATCCATCCGCAGCCTCTTCATCCACCTCCACGACGGGCCAGGCCGTGGGGCCAGCCGGAAGATCCTGGGCTCGTGCGGCGGCCATCTTGCCTTCACGATCCGGGAGCCCCGTCTGCGGCTTGGTCAAGACAATCGCCGACCTCTGCACCAGGGCCTGACAGGCCAAGCGCCAATTGTCGGGGCGACGCTTGAGCTTGACGTCCTCAACGCCAGTGCGCGGCGAGAGTGAATCTGAACCTGCACCACCGGCGATCTCGACAAAACAGGTGATGCACTGACCGCAACCATTGCAGTTGCCGAGCCGGCCTTTGAGTCCGTAAAGCTCGATCCCTTCCCGCAGCGCCACATCTCTGAGGTTTTCGCCCGGATAGCACTCCACATCCCGACCCTCACGAACGAATCGAATTACGGGCATGGCGCACACCAGAAAGGTCAGCGCATCATTCTGAGCCCCAGGGTTTCGTTTTGTAACCGAGGACTCCTGCAAAGGGTTCGCCGTCTCATCGGCACGAGCGAGCAGCAGCACAGGCCCCGGGCATGGACAAGTCGGCCAAACCCCGTGGCACAACACGTTGCAGCTCACGACAGCAGCGCCCGATCACAAGGGGACACCCCTTACGATCGCGGAGTCTGGCTGCATCAGCAGCTTCGTTCCCCCGAACCTGACCCATGGGATTGCCCTGGTATCGGGTGCACACAGTCGTTATCAACGACCCCGGCCGTCTTCTGGCCGTGCACCTCATGCACACCGCCCTCGTTGCCGGCTGGGCCGGCTCGATGGCCCTCTACGAACTCGCCATTTTCGACCCCTCGGATCCGGTTCTGAATCCGATGTGGCGTCAGGGCATGTTTGTGATGCCCTTCATGGCCCGCCTCGGTGTGACCGGGAGCTGGGGTGGCTGGAGCATCACCGGTGAAACCGGTGTTGACCCTGGCTTCTGGAGCTTTGAAGGCGTCGCTGCTGCTCACATCATTTTCAGCGGCCTGCTGATGCTGGCTGCCATCTGGCACTGGACCTACTGGGATCTCGAGATCTGGCAGGACCCCCGTACCGGTGAACCTGCACTCGACCTGCCCAAGATTTTTGGCATTCACCTGCTCTTGGCTGGTCTTGGCTGTTTCGGATTTGGAGCCTTCCACCTCACTGGTGTTTTTGGCCCTGGAATGTGGATTTCTGATCCCTACGGCCTAACTGGCCACCTCGAAGCCGTGCAACCGGCTTGGGGACCAGAAGGGTTCAACCCCTTCAATCCAGGGGGCATCGTCGCCCACCACATCGCAGCTGGAATTGTCGGCATCATTGCCGGCATCTTCCACATCACCACCCGTCCGCCTGAGCGCCTCTACAAGGCCCTGCGTATGGGCAACATCGAGACGGTGCTCTCGAGCGCGATTGCCGCTGTGTTCTTCGCAGCTTTCATCGTGGCTGGCACCATGTGGTACGGCTCTGCAGCGACTCCTGTCGAACTGTTCGGCCCCACCCGTTATCAGTGGGACCAGAGCTACTTCAAGACTGAGATCAATCGCCGCGTCCAAACCGCCATGGACGAAGGCTCATCGATGGAACAGGCCTATGCCGCCATTCCTGAGAAATTGGCCTTCTACGACTACGTCGGCAACAGCCCCGCCAAAGGTGGTTTGTTCCGTGTCGGCCCGATGGTGAATGGTGATGGCCTTCCCACCGGCTGGGTTGGACACATCTCCTTCACGGATAAGGACGGTCGTGACCTTCAAGTGCGTCGCCTTCCCAACTTCTTCGAGAACTTCCCTGTTGTCCTCGAAGACAGTGATGGAATTGTTCGCGCTGACATCCCCTTCCGTCGTGCTGAAGCGAAGTACTCCTTCGAACAGCAAGGCGTCACAGCCTCCGTCTACGGCGGCGCCCTCGACGGCCAAACCTTCACTGATCCAGCTGATGTGAAGCGTCTGGCACGCAAGGCACAGCTTGGTGAAGCGTTCGAATTCGATCGCGAGACCTACAACTCCGACGGCACCTTCCGCAGTTCACCCCGCGGCTGGTTCACTTTTGGCCACGCTTGCTTCGCTCTGCTGTTCTTCTTCGGCCACATTTGGCACGGTGCTCGCACCCTCTACCGCGATGTGTTTGCCGGTATTGATCCTGACCTGGGCGAACAGGTTGAATTCGGTCTGTTCCAGAAACTGGGCGACCGTTCCACCCGTCGTCTTCCCGAGGGCTATGTGCCCCCGGCAGGCTCAACCCTCAGCTGATCGCCCCACCGGAGACTCTCGATGGAAAGCTTCGCTTACATCCTCATCCTTACCCTGGCGATTGCCACCCTCTTCTTTGCGATCGCCTTCCGCGATCCTCCGAAGATCGGCAAGTAAATCAGGTTCCATTCATCAACCCCGCCATCAGGCGGGGTTTTTTATTGCCGAAATGACAACGATCTCCCAAAGAGGCAATCGCAAAAAGCAGCCGCAACACTGCCCTGTTCAGGGCTCGACAACGCGTCTAAACTTGGAACAACTTTGAGTTTCGGAGTATTCGGGCGGTGCAGTGCCCTTCCTGCCAAAACACAGACAGTCGGGTTCTGGAGTCCCGCGCTGCCGATAGCGGCAAAAGTGTTCGGCGGAGACGCGAATGCCTGAATTGCGAATTCCGGTTCACCACCTACGAACGGGTGGAGACCATGCCGATCACGGTTCTCAAGCGCAATGGAAACCGTGAAACCTTCAGCCGCACCAAACTTCTCCACGGTCTTGGCCGTGCCTGTGAGAAAACAGGCGTGTCCACAGACCGCCTTGAAACCGTTGTCGACGATCTAGAAGCGATCCTTCAACAACGGAGCAACCGAGACGTCACCAGCCAGGAAATCGGAGAGCTCGTGCTGGAGCAGCTGAAGGGTCTAAGCGAAGTGGCCTACGTGCGGTTTGCCTCCGTTTACCGCCAATTCCAAGGGATCAGCGATTTTGTTTCCACTCTCGAGGGGATGCACACCCCGAAAGGCAAGCTGGCGGCAGTTTGATCAAGGGCTGATCTGTAGGATGGAAGATTGATTGCTTGAGGTCGGCGGGCCTCGGCATCCTTCCTTTCGCACTGCCCCCGGGCAGACCGCCACCCCTCTATGTCTGTCACCTCCACCGATCAGGTTCAGGACCCCGCAGCAACTAGCGAGCAGGACGCTGCTATCGAGGCAACGATGGCTGAAGCCTTCGCCGAAGAGGACCTGAGCATTCCGGAGGATGTGCCCAGCGCTGACGATCCGAGCAGCCGGGCCAACCCACGCGATCTCGAGAGTGCTGGTTTCTCCCTCGACGAGTTCGCAGCCCTGCTGAGCAAGTACGACTACAACTTCAAGCCTGGCGACATCGTCAACGGCACCGTGTTCGCCCTGGAATCGAAGGGGGCGATGATCGACATCGGCGCCAAGACCGCGGCCTTCATGCCGATGCAGGAGGTCTCCATCAACCGGGTCGAGGGACTCAGCGATGTGCTGCAGCCCGGTGAGGTGCGTGAGTTCTTCATCATGAGTGAGGAGAACGAAGACGGCCAGCTCGCTCTCTCCATTCGCCGCATCGAATATCAGCGCGCTTGGGAGCGGGTGCGTCAGCTTCAGAAAGAAGACGCCACCATTTACTCCGAAGTCTTCGCCACCAACCGCGGTGGTGCACTGGTGCGCGTTGAAGGTCTGCGCGGGTTCATCCCCGGCAGCCACATCAGCACCCGCAAACCCAAGGAAGAACTGGTCGCTGATTTCCTCCCCCTCAAATTCCTCGAGGTGGACGAAGAGCGCAACCGCCTTGTGCTCAGCCATCGCCGCGCCTTGGTGGAGCGCAAGATGAACCGCCTGGAAGTGGGCGAAGTGGTGATCGGCACCGTTCGCGGTATCAAGCCTTACGGCGCCTTCATCGACATCGGCGGCGTCAGCGGTCTGCTGCACATCTCTGAGATCAGCCACGAGCACATCGAGACTCCCCACTCGGTGCTGAACGTGAACGATCAGATGAAAGTCATGATCATCGACCTCGATGCAGAGCGTGGTCGCATCTCCCTCTCCACGAAAGCCCTCGAGCCGGAACCCGGTGACATGCTCACCGATCCTCAGAAAGTGTTCGACAAGGCAGAAGAAATGGCCGCCCGCTACAAGCAAATGCTGCTTGAGCAGGCTGAGGAGGGCGAAGACGCCTACGGCATGATGGGCTGATCTTCGGTCCAGAATGAATGGCCCAACTGCTGCTACGCGGTAAATGTTTGGGCGACTTTGAAGGGGTGCTGTTCGACAAGGACGGCACCCTTTCCCATAGTGAGCCGCGGCTGATCGAACAGGGTCACAGCCGAATTGCAGCAGCTTGCGACTGCTGGATCTCGAGCACGGAGCCGTCATCCACCAGCGAGCCGGTGGAGCGCTTAAGAACGCTTCTTCATCAGGCCTATGGCCTCAGCAAAGAGGGCATCAGCCCCGACGGACTGCTGGCCGTTGCCTCACGCCAGCACAATTTGTTGGCCACTGCCACCGTGTTCAGCCTGATGGGACTGTCTTGGCCCCGTGCTCTGCTGATGGCAGACCGCAGCTTCGAGCAGGCCGCCCAATGGCGCCGCGCCGAGCGACCGGCTGCTGACCAAAACCCAAGCCCCCTGCTCCCTGCTGCAAAACCGTTTCTTGATCAGCTGATCGCTGCCGGTGTCACCTGTGCTGTGATCAGTAACGACACCCGCCAGGGGATCGAAACCTTCCTGCGGGGTCATCAACTCGAGGAGCACATGGCCGGCATCTGGAGCGCCGACGATCGACCGCAAAAGCCAGAGCCTGAAGCGGTGCATCACCTGTGCAACAACCTTGGTTTGAATCCCTCGCGATGTGCCTTGATCGGGGATGCCGACTCAGACCTACTGATGGCTCGCCAGGCAGGGATCGGTCTCAGCCTCGGCTACGTGGCCGGCTGGAGACGCAGCCCCGATCTCACCGAACATGAGCATCTCATCAGCCATTGGGACGAGCTCGAGGTGATTCAACGCTGATCAGACCTCGAATCTCCAACCTCTAAAGTCACTGCCAAGTCAGTCGTCTTATGAGTCAATACGTCTTCACCTCGGAGTCGGTCACCGAAGGGCATCCCGACAAGATCTGCGATCAAGTCAGCGATGCAGTGTTGGATGCGCTGCTGGCGCAGGATCCTTCCAGCCGCGTCGCCTGCGAAACCGTAGTGAACACCGGTCTTTGCATGATCACCGGTGAAGTCACCTCCAGTGCTCAGGTCGACTTCATCCAACTGGTGCGCAACACCATCAAGGAGATTGGATACAGCGGCGCCCGCGCCGGCGGATTCGATGCCAACAGCTGCGCGGTGCTGGTGGCCCTTGATCAGCAATCCCCCGACATTGCCCAGGGTGTCGACGAAGCCGATGACCATGCCGGTGATCCCCTCGACAAGGTGGGTGCCGGAGACCAAGGCATCATGTTTGGCTACGCCTGCAACGAGACGCCGGAGCTGATGCCCCTGCCGATCAGCCTTGCGCATCGGCTGTCGCGACGCCTGGCGGAAGTGCGCCACAACGGCACCCTTGGCTACCTCCTACCTGATGGAAAGACGCAGGTGAGCGTCGTCTACGAAAACGACAAGCCCGTGGCGATCGACACCATTCTGATCTCCACCCAGCACACCTCCGAGGTGGACGGACTCACCGACGAAAAAGGCATTCGCGAACGCATCAGCGCTGATCTCTGGACACACGTTGTGGAGCCAGCAACTGCTGACCTATCGCTCAAACCCAATCGCGAAAGCACCAAGTATTTGGTCAACCCGACGGGCAAATTCGTCGTTGGCGGACCCCAGGGCGATGCAGGTCTGACTGGCCGCAAGATCATTGTGGATACCTACGGCGGCTACGCCCGTCATGGTGGCGGCGCCTTCTCCGGCAAAGATCCCACCAAGGTGGATCGCTCAGCTGCCTATGCCGCTCGCTATGTCGCGAAGGCACTCGTGGCAGCAGGCCTGGCTGAGCGTGCCGAAGTGCAGTTGAGCTATGCGATTGGGGTCGCCAAGCCCGTTTCCATTCTTGTGGAAGCCTTCGGCACAGGCAAAGTTTCCAATGCTGAACTGACCACCTTGGTGCAAAAGAATTTCGATCTGCGCCCCGGCGCCATCATCGAAACCTTCGGCCTCCGCAACCTGCCCCAGCAACGGGGAGGTCGCTTCTATCAAGACACTGCCGCCTATGGCCACTTTGGACGCCCTGACCTGAATCTCCCCTGGGAGGACGTCAGCGCCAAGGCAACAGCACTGCAACAAGGCTGATCAACGATGACCCCGCTGGCGCTCGGCATTGATCTGGGCACCAGCGGCGTCAGGGTTGCCCTGATCAATGGCGAAGGTGCGCTGGTTCACAGTGCATCAACGACCTACCCCCACAGTCTCTGCCATCCTCAGGACTGGAGCCATGCCACCAGGGTCTTGATCGAAGCGATTCCGCTTGATCAACGCGTTCGCATCCGCTCACTGGCCGTTGACGGCACCTCCGGCACACTGCTGGCCTGCAATCAACAGGGAGCCCCCCTGGGTCAAGCCTTGGCTTACAGCGAAGCTTGCCCAGAGCACATGGGACAGCTGCATGATTTGGCGACCGATGGTGGACCAGCAGCCAGCAGCAGCGGCAGCCTGGCCCGAGCACTTCGCTTGATCCAACAGCACGGAAATGCTGTGCTGTTGCGTCATCAGGCCGACTGGGTCACAGGCTGGCTGCTGCAGGACTGGCGTTGGGGAGAAGAAGGTAACAACCTGCGGCTGGGATGGCACCTACAAGACCAGCGCTGGCCCCAGGGAATGATGGGATGCAGCTGGCACGACGCACTACCGCAGGTGCGTGCCAGTGGCAGCCTGCTTGGAACCATCAACCCTGAAGTGGCCGCAAGCCTGGGCCTCAGCAATGCCGTGAGCATTGTTGCTGGAACAACGGACAGCAATGCCGCTGTTCTGGCCGCCGATCCAGGAAGAAACGACGGGGTCACAGTGCTGGGGACCACCTTGGTGCTGAAACGATTCACGGATCAGCCACTGGAGGGACCAGGCATTACCAGCCATCGCGTTGGAGGCCGCTGGTTGTGTGGAGGGGCCTCCAACAGCGGCGGGGGGGTGCTGAAGCAACAGTTTCCTGGCATCGACTTGACCGAACTGAGTCGGCAGATTGATCCAGAACGCAGCAGTGGCCTGCATTACCGACCCTTACCCGCCATCGGGGAGCGCTTTCCCAACGATGACCCGTATTGCAAACCCGTGCTCACCCCGAGACCGGTGAGCGATGTCCGCTACCTGCATGGCCTGCTGGAAGGGATGGCGCGAATTGAATCAGAAGGGTGGGCGAGATTGACAGCTCTGGGAGCAATGCCCCCCCAACGGGTGATCAGCATTGGTGGTGGTGCGCGCAATCCTCAATGGCGACGGATTAGGGAACGCGTTCTGGGGTGTCCGGTCATCAGCAGCCAAGCGCTCCCGGCGCAAGGGGTTGCGCGGCTGGCGCGATTGGCCTTCACATCCTGAGCGGTGGCCCCTGGTTTCAGGAGAGAATCGCAGTCGTCCATCTCAGCCTGTCGTGCCCAGCAAACTGCGCGATGCTCTTGCCATCGGCTTGTTCATCGTTCTGGCCGGTTACGTGACCTTCAGCGGTATGCGCCTGGGGCTCCTGCTCTGGCAACGTTTCAGCTGAGATCACAGACCCCAATCCCCCTTCCGCCACTCCATGGCTGCCGATCCCCTTACCACCGCCGTCAGCGATCGCATCTGCCGGCACATGAATGACGACCACAGCGAAGCGGTCCTGCGCTACGCCCAGCACTACGGCGGCATGCACTCAGCCCAATCCGCTGCCATGACAGCTGTGCGTCCGGAAGCCATGGAACTGATGGTGGATGGCAACAGTGTTGAAATCCCGTTCGATCACACCCTGAGCGATAGCGAGGATGCGCATCGCACCTTGGTCGCGATGTTGCGGGCGATGCCCGCGTCTGAATAACCAGCTGCCCCGCGAAACCGGAAGCAAATGCCAGCACCGGTTCCTGCCAAAAGGTCGGGGGAATACTCCTCACAGTTGCCTTTCAAGGATGTGGAGCTCCCTCAGCTTCCAAATCGGACAGTTGCTCCTTCAACCCCATTGCCCGTTATGCGGGCCAACATGGGCTGCGGCCAAGGACGAGGCGGCATCACCTTGCAGCCACTGCCGCGAGCAGTTGGCGCTGCCCAGCCAACCCTTAAAAGGTGATGCCCCAGTGCCGTGGATGGCTGCTGGCCACTACGCCGGGCAGCTCAGAACACTGATCCTGCAACTGCGCAGCAGCGGCCACGAACACCAGATCAGGAGTCTGAGCAACAGCCTGCAGAACGCTTTACCGGCGCAAGCCATCTTGATTCCAATCCCCAGTTGGAAACAGGCGAACCG